>NZ_JAVFHM010000313.1:0-1149 GCF_041954005.1 Priestia sp. BR_2
AGAAAGAACTATCTATTTGTCTGATAATCAGAGTATTTCTTTGAAATATAAGGTAAATAGTTGTGTTGGCTGGTGAAAGAAGGGGCATGTATTGTCATGTAGGCAATACGAGAAATTACATAGTTAGGTGGAATGATATGCTTTTGTCAGTAGTAGTACCTTGCTTTAATGAAGGAAATAACGTTCATTCATTTTATGAATATACGACCAATATTTTAGCAAGGGAAGATTTTCAGTATGAATTGGTTTTTGTGAATGATGGGAGCTCGGATGATACGCTTAGCTGCTTAAAAGAACTTTCAGCTAAATATGAGGAAGTGTCTTATATTTCATTCAGCCGAAACTTTGGAAAAGAAGCAGCAATGCTTGCTGGGCTGCAGTACGCAGAAGGAGATGCGGTCGTTTTAATGGATGGAGACTTACAGCATCCTCCAGAATTAATTCCACAAATGGTTCATTATTATCGCAAAGGCTATCATCAAGTCATTGCTAAGAGAAATAGAAAAGGAGACGCGGTCATTAAGTCTTCTTTGTCCAAGCTGTATTATAAAATGATGAATAAATTTGTTGATGTTTCCTTAGTGAATGGAGTGGGAGATTTTCGTCTTTTAAGCAGAAAGGCGCTGAATGCCTTGCTTTCTTTAAATGAATATAACCGTTTTTCAAAAGGGCTGTTTTCATGGATCGGATTTAAAGAATATACGATTAACTATGAAAATGTCGTCAGAGAAGAAGGCGAAAGCAAATGGACGTTTAGTAAATTATTAAACTACGGAATTGACGGAGTAATTTCATTTAACAATAAGCCGCTCCGTGCATCGATTTATATGGGAATGGGTGTAACGGTTCTCGGGTTTATATATGTCCTGACGATGCTTGTGAAAATTTTATTTGCAGGGATTGACGTACCGGGCTATTTTACATTAATATCCGCTATTTTAATTATCGGCGGCTTGCAGCTGACGTTTTTAGGGATTATCGGGGAATATATTGGACGCATTTACTATGAGTCTAAAAAACGTCCGCACTATATTATTGAAGAGGAGACAATGACGGCAAAACATGAAAATCATCAAAAGTGGCATACCCATGCTTAATGCTCAGTTTATACGTTTTGTTATTGTAGGGTTTTTAAATACATTTAATTAC
>NZ_JAVFHM010000314.1:0-901 GCF_041954005.1 Priestia sp. BR_2
ATATAACTCTAGGGTTGTTTTGCTATATTATTGATAAAATCCATTATGGTAACTAGGAATGTTAGCATAACGACAAATACATCATTTCATTATCATTCTATTAAAATATAAGAGAGGCCACATTAATAATTTTCCCACTTCTTTGTTCAGCCATAACTTTTGCTACTTCCTGGCTTAAAAAATAAAGTGAATTTAAATTCAAGTCTATTACATCACTCCAATCTTTTTCTGTATATTCAAGAAGTGGAGAACGTCGAATAGTACCCGCATTATTGACCAGAATATCAATTTTCCCATATTCATCTAGGCATCCATTTACAATATTATTAATGCTGTCTTTCTGTTCTAAGTCTGCTTGAAAAAAGGTAACTTTCCTTCCCTCTTTTTCAATTAATGCTTTCATTTCATCCCAGTTCGTTCCATGAGTGACAATAAATAAATTAGCTCCTGCTTTTGCTAACGCTACTGCGTATCCTTAACCTAAACCTGTATTACCTCCAGTTACAATAGCTACTTTTTCGTCTAAGCGAAAAAAATCCATTGAAAATTGTGATAGATCTCCCATAACTTTTTCTCCCCTTTCCTCGTTATTTTAAATCCTTCATTTTAACAGCGTCCATATCGTCATACGTAGTGTTTTCTCCACACATTCCCCATATAAATGTATAATTACTTGTACCTACGCCTGAATGAATAGACCAACTTGGAGAAATAGCAGCTTGCTCATTGCTCATTACTAGATGTCTAGTTCCACTAGGTTCTCCCATAAAATGAAAAATACGTAAATGAAAAATACGTGTTTCAGGGGCCATGTTAAAGTATAGATACACTTCCATTCTACGTTCATGTGTATGACATGGCATCGTATTCCAAGCACTACCAGCTTCTAACATAGTGAGAC
>NZ_JAVFHM010000315.1:0-661 GCF_041954005.1 Priestia sp. BR_2
GTCCCTTTAGCATTACCGGAGAGCTTCAAAAATCCTGTCAAAAACCCTCCTAAAAAAACCATGTTTGAACCATTTGAACCATCCAAACTATCAGCAGAAGATAAATTTCCTGTATCTTTACGAGTCATGACAACTTTATTCGTTCCTTCATCAAAAAAAGCTGAAATACCTGCTTTTGAATTGCTGATTTGTGTAAGAACGGTATTTAATGAGGTGGAACCGTCAAATTCAAATACGGTGCTGCCGTTTGGACCATCTCCTGTGGCTTTTCCATTGCTGTCGTAAGTTGTAATAGAAAAATTCAGCACGTTTTGCTGATAGGAAAACGCTTCAATTGTACTGCCACTTGTTAATGTGGTACCAAATGTCATTTCACCTGTGTCTTCGTTAATGAAAACTTCATCAGAACCTAATGTTTCCGCCTTTGTTCCTATTGTCACTTTATACTCTTTACTTGTACCTTCAGTGGTAACAGAGATAAAATTTAAAGTGCCTGTGTCCTGATTTACAGCAGAAACAGAACCCTTTGCTAATTTTATTGTGCTAGTATCAGCACTTAACGTTATAGCCGCTTGTTCCACTGTTTTCTCAGTCCAAACGCTTGGATCTGTTTTTATTGCACCTTTGAGACCATAAGCTTTTCGTCGGATCAATACTAGAA
>NZ_JAVFHM010000316.1:0-728 GCF_041954005.1 Priestia sp. BR_2
CTCTACAAAAAAGCATCAAATCAAATAGCTGCTACCAATCAAGACGGTAAAGGACTCGCAATTGCAGGATTGATTTGCAGTATAGTCGGCGTAATTTCTCAGCTATTCTTTGTATTGGGGATTATTACGTTTGTATTTGGGGGAACGACTGTAGACTATGAATAAAACAGGTAAATTAAAAAACGTAAAAAAATCTTGGTTTAGATAAGGTTATTGGAATTTCTATATAAAAGAATAAAAGCTTGATTTTCGACTATCCGAAGATCAAGCTCTTGAAATTTAAACGTTAACTATGACTTATTGTTACTACACCTATAGCTTTTAATGTAAATTGCAAAGGAGAATAAAAAATTAAACCTATCGTTGAATCCAAAATAAAAGAAATAGTAATTGTTTTACTTACTTTATTACTAGTAATCTCCGTGTTGCTTAACTGTTCTAGCTATTTTAATAGTACAGAGATACAAACTTTGACCTCAAGATGTTATGATAACGGCGGAGAAGCCATAGTAGAAATACATAATCCAATTACCAATGATTATTCTTTTGAATGTAAATAAATGAGTTAGACTGCACCTCATCACTCAATAAGTTTTTTTAAAAGAGGGTTAACGCTTTAGCCCTCTTTTATACGTTAAAATATAAAATTCTCAAGCCATTAACAAAGGAATTTTCTATGAAACATATCATATTAGGTATCTGCGTCTTTGTATATGCAGTACTACTAG
>NZ_JAVFHM010000317.1:0-2769 GCF_041954005.1 Priestia sp. BR_2
TTCTAAGGCTAGATAAAGAAAACGGTTTGTATGTGCAAGATTGTATAGAAATTTTAGAATAAGGGTGAATAGACATGCAGAATTCAGATAAAAATGTAGAAGAATTTTCATCTCAGCTATCTGCAAAAATTTGGGGGCACCGTTTTAAAGATGGTCAACGTGGACCAGAGTACGTTTTAGAGTTCTTAAATGTTTTATATGGAACAGATTATCAACTAAATGCAGATTGCTATTTTAGAAATAAATCACAAAATTTACGTAAATTTATCTTTGAAGGTGTCAAAGAAGGTAGTAAGCGTGGTAGCGCGCAACTTGATCAAGAAAAGAAGAAATTTCTTTATGAAAAACTTCAAGATGATAACAAAATTGAAGTTATTAGAGAATTTTTTAGAAATCTAGAAATACCTCTTGTGGACGGAAAAGGAAAGGAAGCTGATCGCTCTTGGTATGCTCGATCGCTATACCCTTTACACGAGAGCCTACTTTTTTTCGAGTTGCGTGTTAAAGGTGAGAATGCTTTTTACGAACGAAACTTTTTTGCACGTGGTGGAGAATTATATTATTTAATGGTTTCTTATGGAGCTAAAAATTTTCCAGGTGTTAAACATAGAATAGAGCAGAGGTTTCAACAATTATTACAAAAAAACAATTCTGTGGGTCAAATAGTAGACTCTATCCAAAGTGTTTTAGGAGATGAAGGTGAAAATAAGTCTGAAGATAGATATCCATTAAAAAAGGTGGAAAAGCTGTCTAAGGAATACCCTCATTTGCCAATTGAAGAGCACGAACTTTTTGACCAGTTTGCTGAAGAAATGTCAAACTTATTGAATTTAGATATTGATGTTTACGATATGTTCAAGCTTTTAACAAGTTTAACTTGCTTTCATATTTTATTGTATATGTATGAGCGATCTAAAGTAGATGTCAACGATCGAATAGAGTTTTTCTTCGATTGTTTAGATGGTAAGAATAAAGAAGTACAAAAAATATCAACTAGTACGTTTAAAAACAATGAGATTTTAATTAAAGAAAAATTTGAAGACTATTTCTCAAAGCAATTTTTCAGTATTATGGGTCATGAAGAAGAAGTCAATAGAGAGTTAAGTAAATGGAAAGAAGATCCGATGATCTTTATTGAGAAAATGGGTTTGCAAAAACTTCAATCTCGCAAAAAACGAGTAATAAACTCATTGCAAAAGTGTAAAAATTATGAGGATGTAAAGGACAAACTTCATAACGTAGTAAAGGAAGTCATTTCTGACACATTAAAAAGGCACCAAATTTCTATTAATAGAACTTTAGCTAGAGATGGCGGAGTAGGTAACTTCAAAGCGGGTTCTAGTTACAGATATTTGATGACAGATACGTTCTTACAAACACTAGTTTTTATCAACGTGAAACCAAAAGAATCAATAGAATTTAGTGAGTTTTTAAATATGCTATATAAAAAATATGGGTTCATAGTAGGGGAAATGCAAGCACGAGAAAGTGCATTGTATGATAGGTCAAAAGTCAACATTCGTCATTATCAAAAAAATGAGTTGGCTCTTAGGGAGAAATTAAGAAAAAACGGATTGCTAGTAGAATATTCGGATGCTACAGCAATGATTAGAAATCCGTATGAGATGGCAGAAGGTGTGATGACAATATGATCAATATAACCGAAGACAAATTGTTGGCACAATGGATTAATAGGCTGTTAGTAGATCATTTCAAGAAGCAAAAAGATGAACATACAGAAAAGTTATTTGTTAAAATAACCGGATTAACTTCAAATAATATTCAGCTTTTATTAAGTGAATTAAACTTGAATATAGGTTCAATGAGGAATTTTTATGAACCAGTTATTCGAACAATAACCCCTGTAGAAGGTTTTAGTAATTTTGCATATAGAGACTTCGAAACAAGTACATGGCTTAGAAATAATACTAAATCTCATCAGGCTCTAATTTTAGTTATTAACGAAATGACACATGAAGCACAAAGTTTAAAGAACCTATTCACTGTTGATGAATCCTATTTATTAACTTCAAGAGGTTTAACGTCTATTTATAATATTTTAGCAGAATCTGGACAGATTGCTACGGATGAGATAAAGCATATTCAAGATTTTATTAAAACTTATCAAAGCATTTGTGAGCCGCAACTCAGAAATGTTGTAAAGTTTTTGGTTCATGTATTAAACGACAATAGTTCCTCAGTTATAGATAGTATTCAAAAGAATTTACCTCACCTTAATTTGTTTATTGATATGAAGCTAAAAATAGGTGGAGCAGGTAAAAGTCGTTTACAAAAGAACTATCTACTAGCTAACTTGCAAATTAAAGAATCACAACATGAGAAAATACAAAATAATCTATACTTATTTTTAGAACAAGAAGAAAAAAATAATTGGCCTGACGAGATTTGGGAAAGTAAAAATATAGACGAGTTAACTAAAGAAGTAATTGAGTTTTTAAACCAAACATCAGATGCTTTTTTATTTAATGATTTTGACTTTGTCCAAAAAGTCACAGACTTTAAAGTAGGACCCCCGACTATAAAAGAGCAAATTGGTGAAGTATTAGAAGAGAACAAAGACCGTTTCGATCAAGAAGAATTAAAAAGCTTTGAAAATGGATTAGATGAAGTAATATCTAATGATAGTCCTGAAGCGATTAAAGAATTTGTAGAAGAGTTTGAGGAAGAATTAGCTTCTAAGAATGGGCTTGTGAAGAAGTTGAATCGTTCTGTAGAAAAACTAATGAATCCATCTATATACAGTGATAT
>NZ_JAVFHM010000318.1:0-612 GCF_041954005.1 Priestia sp. BR_2
ATCCTCAAGCTATTCTTCATCCTGCTGTACATGACCTAGGAACAGAGCAGGGTTGTCAACAGCTAATGGAACAGTATCCAGAAGTAGATATTCTCGTTAATAATCTTGGCATTTTTGAACCTGTTGAATACTTTGATATACCAGATGAAGATTGGTTTCGGTTATTTGAAGTCAACATTATGAGTGGCGTTCGATTAACACGCTCTTACCTCAAGAAAATGATTCAAAAAGAAGAAGGAAGAGTAATCTTCATTGCAAGTGAGGCAGCTATTATGCCTTCTCAAGAAATGGCTCATTACAGTGCAACTAAAACCATGCAATTGTCTCTTTCTCGTAGTTTAGCTGAATTATGCACAGGCACAAATGTGACAGTTAATACCGTTATGCCTGGTTCAACTCTAACTGAAGGAGTAGAAACAATGCTAAATAGTCTTTATCCAAATGAACAATTAACTCTAAAAGAAGCTGAAACGCGATTTATGAAAGAAAATCGCCCCACCTCTATTATCCAAAGGTTTATCCGTCCAGAAGAAATTGCAAACCTTGTTACTTTCTTAAGTAGTCCACTTTCATCAGCTATTAATGGTTCAGCACTGCGGATAGATGGAGGAC
>NZ_JAVFHM010000319.1:0-1139 GCF_041954005.1 Priestia sp. BR_2
ATCATAGCTTTCTATATTGACTCAGCCAGTTCATTTTAATCTTTAGTAAGATTCTAAGTTTTTTATTAGACAAATATTTTTCCTTAATGTTAAACTGTTTCCCTAAGGAAAAATAAATTAGAGTTCAACTATATAATTTGCTAGCGCATATAGGCACTTCAGTCTGTTCTAAGTCAAAATTTTATTTTTAAAGGGTTTCTTATGCTCAAAAAGTTTCCTTTAGGCAAATTTATAGTATTCAACAAAAAAAATAAGCTGAAGTCAAAAAATATCTTGTCCATTAAATTAGGACTATTAAACGTTTTTAATTATACAGGCTATCCCTTGGTAGACCTTCTATATAAAAAATACAGGTAAGACAGATTGGAGGTTTGGGATAAATCATGAGAAGGAATCTATTTTATTGATATTTTTCTAACATATATTAGAGAAACTTATATTCAGTGATTGGAATAGAAATTTAATAAAGAAAAGGTGTTTTAAAGATGGAACGCAAGAAGTCAGAAAGCTTTAATTATGGTCTTGCTTTTACAATGCTGCTGTTTTTTATCATTAGCTGTATAGCTATTTATAACGCGCAAAAAACAGGACAGTATTCTACAAACTTTGTAATTAAACAAGTCGAATGGTACGCAGTAGGTATTGGGATTATCTTCCTCACCATGAGGCCCGATGAGGAACAATGGGACCAATTCACATGGTTCTTTTATGGGCTAAATATTTTTATCCTTATTTTACTCATCGTTTCTCCCCAAAGTATTGCTCCTGTCAAAAATGGTGCAAAAAGCTGGTTCGTCCTTCCTGGTATTGGATCGATACAGCCGTCGGAATTCACAAAAATCTCTTTAATTTTAGCATTTAGTAAAGTGATACGAAATCACAACGAAAAATTTCGCGTAAGAGATACGAGAAGCGATGTTTTACTCGTTGGAAAGCTAGGAGCTACGTTAGCTGTCCCTATTCTTCTTATTATGCAGCAGCCCGATTTAGGAACGGCACTTGTGATGATCTTTTTATTCTTTGTCATGATATTCGTTTCAGGGGTAAGTTTTAAGCTCATTCTTCCTACCTTTACTTCTATTATAGGAATCGCTTCAGGTATTTTATATATGGTTTTGAACCACCCAAAAATATTGGAA
>NZ_JAVFHM010000320.1:0-539 GCF_041954005.1 Priestia sp. BR_2
TCACACTATATTTCGCAGTTCAACCTGCAATTTATGGTAACGATATGAAAGTTTATGGTGGAGCCAAGGGGGATCGAACCCCTGACCTCCTGCGTGCAAGGCAGGCGCTCTCCCAGCTGAGCTATAGCCCCATAATTCACGCCAAAAGTGAAATATGGCTTCGAGGTTAATTCCGATTATCCACCGGATTCCTCGCCACTTCCATATGACGTTGATATGTAAATGGTGGGCCCTAGTGGACTCGAACCACCGACCTCACCATTATCAGGGGTGCGCTCTAACCAGCTGAGCTAAGGGCCCATATAAAATACGCTTGGCGACGTCCTACTCACCCGGGACCCTTCGGTCCAAGTACCATCGGCGATAGAAGGCTTAACGGTCGTTTTCGGTATGTGCACACGTGGAACCCTTCCGGCATGGCCACCAAACGTATTCATGGTGAACGTAATGGTCTTTCAAAACTGACCAACGCGTGAGTTGCTTGACTTCTTTAGAAGTCATATTTGAATGTTTCCGCTGCGGGAAACGATTCTCCATAG
>NZ_JAVFHM010000321.1:0-2080 GCF_041954005.1 Priestia sp. BR_2
ATATTATGTTAACTAAATTTTATAGAAGATACAAATAGAGCATGTGATATTTATTATGTAAGAAGTTAAATTATTGGAGATTTACATACACGAAATTATAGTTCATCAGTATCATGCATTTAGTAAAACAGTAAAAAAAGAACCCTGCAGTGAGAGGTTTCAAATCCAACTGAGGGTTCATGATACTAGCTTGTCGATTTAAATCATCTTCATAAAGGAAGAAGGATTTTTAGTAGCCGGAATCCTCTGATGTAAGGTTATCGAGCATTGTGTAATCATATTTCTGTAGGGGCTTTTCAGCTGGACCTTCTATAACTTCTCCTGTATAAGAAAATCTAGATCCATGGCAAGGGCAATCCCAAGAACGTTCTCCGCTGTTCCATTCGACTTCGCAGCCAATGTGAGTACAGGTTGTATCTACAATGTGGAGTTTTCCTTCTTGATCTTTATAGGCTCCCTTTCGATGGCCTTGAACCGTAATTACCGCCCCTTCATCATTAGATAGATCTTCAGCTCTTACATCAGAGATTTCAAGCTTACCTTTGATGAGATGGCTTACGACATCAGCATTTTCTACTAAGAAATTTTTCAAGCTGGGGTTTGCGTAAAAACGCGATGGCGAATATAAATGTTGATAAGCGTTCTCTTTGCCTAGAATTATATCTCTGAATAAGAGTGCTGCTGCTGTTCCATTTGTCATTCCCCATTTTCTATAACCAGTAGCGACTAGTATGTTAGGTTGACCAGAAGTGAGTTCTCCGATATAAGGAAGTTTATCAAGCGTGACTAAATCTTGTGCTGACCAGCGATACACAATATTTTTTATATCGAAAACTTGTTTACCAAAATTCTTTAACGCTTTATAATGTTCCATTGTATCTTTTCCTTGGCCTGTTTGGTGGCTTTCTCCCGCTACAAGAACCATTTCCTCACCGTTAATGACTGCAGAACGCAGGGAACGTGTCGGTTGATCGGCGCTAATATACATTCCACCTGGATAAGCTTCTTTGGCTTTAACAGCGAGGATATATGAGCGGTCAGCGTGCATTCTGGCAGAGTAAAGGCCCAGCCCTTCATAGAAAGGAAAATGCGAGCAAGAAAGAACGTAGCTTCCTGTAACACGCATCCCTTCTCGTGTAAGAACTGTTTGCTTATCTCCAGATTCAATATTCACTGCCGTTGTATGTTCAAAAATAAGTCCGCCTTTTTGTTTAATAGCTTGAACGAGGTGAACTAGATATTTAATGGGATGGAACTGTGCTTGGTCTTTCATCACAAGGGCTTTTTTAATTTCTATGTTAAAAGGAATATGATCAACCAATTCACCATTAATATTAAGTTCTTTATAAGCTTCTGCCTCTTTTTCAAGTTTTAGAGCATACTCATCAGTAGTAGCATATATGTAAGCATCTTGCATGATAAAATCGCAATCAATTTGATGTTCTTCAACTATTTTCTTAATAAAGTTTAAGGCATCTGCATTAGCTTCATAGTATAATCTTGCCTTACTTCTTCCAAAATTCCGAATAAACTCATCGTAGATCAAATCGTGCTGGGCAGTAACTTTTGCTGTTGTATGCCCCGTTGTGCCATTCAATAGTTTTCCTGCTTCTAAAACTGCAACCTTTAGACCTTCATTGACCAAAAGATAAGCAGAAGTAAGACCTGTAATCCCTCCGCCTACAATCACAACATCTACATCCATGTCATTATCTAGACCGCGAAACTCCAGCAAATCAATAAAATCTCTCCAGTATGGTTCAGGCGCCTGCGGAAGCTGTTCTCCCTTGCGTTCATTATGAGTCACATCAAGACCTCCACTCAATATTTTGATAATAGCGTTATTAGGTTTTCCATTTATTGAGAGTTCATACTTACATGAAAATACAGTCTTCGCTAATAGATAAAAAAAGAGAGAGTCTATTTGAATTAGACTCTCTCTTTTTTATAGAAAATATATATCTACGAATGTTGATTTTAACCTTTTGCTAATTCTAACGCTTCATCTGCTTTTTTTAAATCGTGATTTACTTGCTCTTCAATATCATAGGCATGATACATTTCATTATCAATCATATAT
>NZ_JAVFHM010000322.1:0-2170 GCF_041954005.1 Priestia sp. BR_2
GTACAGTGTATCCTGTTGGATTGTGAAAGGTAGGGTTGAGATAAAAAAGGCGCGGTTTATATTTTTGCATGATTATTTCTACCTCATCCAAATCATAGCCAGAAGGGTGAATCTCTATTGGAATAATTTTAGCACCTTGTCTTCTGAAAACATCAATGGCAGGGCTGTAAGTGGGTCTCTCCAGCAATACTGTATCTCTAGGCTTTATCAAGACTCTGGAGATTAAATCAATGGCTTCTTGCGAACCGGACGTAATTAACAATTGATCCTTAGTTAGGTAGAAATTATACTGATTTGTGAAATAACGGCACAAGGCTTCCCTCAATTCTTGATCCCCCTGAGTGGTAGAATATGTCCCCAGCACTTTTGGATACAGATCAAACACTTTCTTAACGTATTCTGAAAAATAAAGATTGGGCAAAAGATTAGGATCGAGCAGTGCTTTGGAAAATTGATAAGTAGCTTGAACCTGATGAATTTCAGAGAGATGGCTTTCATGTACGTAGGCTGAAATAATCGGGTCGTGCTGTGAGTCCACTGGCAGAATGCTTCCTGGCTGAACATAGTATCCTGATTTATCCTTTACATACACCTTTTGGTTATTTTTTAGCAATTGATACGCTTTAAAGACAGTTAGCCGATGCACGTCGAATTCCATAGCCAGCGTGCGAACAGAAGGAAGCTTTTCATGTGCTTTCCACTCCCCACGCCTGATCCTTTCCAGAAGATAGTCATAAATTTGTTCAAAAAGCTTATCTGAATGAACGTTTGAGAGAAGCTCTCTTTTCATACCGTTCTCACCTCTTTCCTTATAGTATATATGACTTATTCGAAATCTGTTCTATTTTATTTAATCTGTTCTATTGCTTCCTGCTTATGATGTGGAAAAGGAGGAATTAGAAATGGTATTATTCAATTATATCTTGATGTGTTTGATTTTCGGGACAACTTTTTTAGCTATCAAAGTAGGGATTGATACGGGGGCATCTCCCTTTTTCTCAGCCGGAATTCGTTTTATGCTTGCAGGTATGGTTCTATTTTTATTGATGGCTTGGAAAAGAAAGGCGAGTTTATCACTTCTACTCTGTAAGGAGATGTTTCTTACAGGAATTGGATTAACCCTCGGAGTTTTTGCACCATTGTATTGGGCAGAACAGTATGTGAGTTCCGGAATTGCAGCAGTATTATCAGCAACAGCCCCAATCATGATTCTGCTGCTTCAAGCCGGCATTTCCCGGCAAAAGCTCTCTGTCACATCCTGGGCAGGTTGCCTCGTAGGATTTGCTGGTGTGATCTTACTTCTTTTACCTAGTTTTACTATCACATTTAATAAGTTTTGGATAATTAGCTGCATTGCCATCTTATTAGGTCAAGTCTTTTATTCTGCCGGTACGGTCTATTCCCGGCGTGTAATACAACGATTTCAAGATACCTCCCCCATCACTTTGAATGCAGCTCAGATGATGTATGGTGGAGGGATGCTGCTTGTTTTATCGTTGTTCACGGAAAAAGTGCACATTGAATCCATGTTAAACCCAAAGGCTATCACTTCGCTTCTATACTTAATTATCGTTGGTTCCATGATGGGGCATACTCTTTTCTATTGGCTTGTAGCCAAAACGAATCCTGTCTTTCCATCCACTTGGCTCTATATCTCTCCCTTGATTGCCCTTAGTTTGGGAGCTCTTTTATATCACGAGCCTCTTACATTACTGTCGTTGGCAGGGGGAATCACGATTATCGTTGGAATTGTTCTGGTCAATATGGATAACTTAAGACAGTTAGTGGACAAAAAGCCAAACAAAGTGGAAAAAGTATGCAATCAACGCTAATATCTTGATACATGACAATAAAACAATCAATTTTAAAAAGTAAGGACACTTTATCTATATTGACGTTTCAATTGCTATAATTTTTGTTCTTTTG
Source organism: Priestia sp. BR_2 (assembly GCF_041954005.1). Classification (NCBI taxonomy): domain Bacteria; kingdom Bacillati; phylum Bacillota; class Bacilli; order Caryophanales; family Bacillaceae; genus Priestia; species Priestia sp. BR_2. Next base: position 1,927 of record NZ_JAVFHM010000322.1, read on the forward strand.
TATGTAAGAAAAACCCGTAAGTGTAAGAACCCTGAATTAAGCAAAATCTATGTGAGAAGATACTACTAAAAGAAAATTATAAAGAAGAAAAAAACAATTAAAAATAGTTTTAGGAAAATGCAGATATACAATGTCAAGGAAACCCAAACAAAAAGCCTAATTTCTTGCTTTAAGCACATAGAAATTAGGTCTTAGTTACTTTAGAAAAGCACCTTTTAGTAATTATATAGATTCTATCTAATAC
>NZ_JAVFHM010000323.1:0-1073 GCF_041954005.1 Priestia sp. BR_2
GTATTAACAAGTTCCCGTATATTTCCTGGCCATTGATATTCTTGTAAATACCGCATTGCTTCAAAAGAAAAGCTTTTTTTAATGATTCCAAACTTTTCACAAAAACTTTTAAGGTGGTGTATGAGTAATATCTGAATATCCTCTTTTCTTTCTATAAGTGGTGGAATACTCAAACGAATAATGTTTAAACGATAATATAAATCTTCACGGAACTCCCCCTTCTTAACTAGATCTTCTAATCTTTTATTAGTAGCAGCAATAATTCGTACATCTACATGTTGACTTTTCATTCCTCCGACTCGCTCCACTTCTCTGTCTTGTAATACTCGGAGTATCTTAGCTTGCATAAGTAGGGGCATATCTCCAATTTCATCTAGAAATAAGGTACCTTTATGAGCTTGTTCAAATTTACCTGGCTTTCCTCCTTTGCGTGCTCCTGTAAATGCTCCTTCCTCATAGCCAAATAACTCTGCTTCAAGTAATTGTTCTGGAATAGCGGCACAATTGATACTAACAAAGGGGCCTTCTGAAAATGGGCTAGAATAGTGAATTGCTTTTGCGAATAATTCTTTTCCCGTGCCACTTTCTCCAGTAATTAATACGGTAGAAGGCGTTTTTGCTGCTTTTCTAGCAATCTCTTTTACGGTTTGTATTGCCGGACTTTCCCCAATAATTTGATCAAAATGATTGTTATTCTCTGTTTGTTCATGATTAGGCAAATGAGCTTCTGTTACTTTTCGGGACAATTCCTGCATACGTCCTAAAATATTATAAAGCTCACTGACGCCTTCGAAGATAAGCATGCCAATTGCTCCTACAATTTTCCCTTCCTTTCTAATCGGAATGCGATGAACAATCATGTCTTGACCTTGGATACGTTGAACATAACCTCTTTCATCTGTCCCCGTCTCACTAACGATATGCACTCGGGTATTTTCTATAATCTCTGTGACATGTTTTCCAATAGCTTCTTCACGTTTTTTTCCTAAAAAACGGCAGTAGGCCGCATTAAACTCCTTAATAATTCCACCCGTGTCAACAATAACAATACCTTCGTAAGCGCTTTCTAATAC
>NZ_JAVFHM010000324.1:0-1374 GCF_041954005.1 Priestia sp. BR_2
TTATTAACTTGTGTATCCATTAAAAGAATGCTCCTATGAGTTAAAGTAATGAGGTAAATTGACAAGGGTACGCTACATACATAAAGTATGGAAGTTAAAACGAATTAAGTACAGAGAATTTCCACCTATTAAACAATTAAAAAGAGTTTTTGCTAAAAATCAGAAGGATATTTAAGCATTAAATAAAAGCCCATCTATAAGAAGGTACATAGATGGGCTGAAACACAGATATAGATTTTAGATATATATTCCTTAAATACGAATAACTTATATTTGTTTTATGAACTAACATTAAATCCCCAGCATTTTAACAATAATTTAACAGCATCTTCTAACTCACCTTCAGGAATTCCAGCAAAACCAAAAACAATATTAGGAGGGTTTTCTTGTTCTTTTTCAAATGAGTAAGTAGATAATGGATAGACCTTTATAGCTTCATCACCTGCTCTTCGAACCAATTCTTTTTCGTCCATCCCATTATTAACCTTAAGAACGATATGAAGGCCAGAATGCCCACCAATAATAGAGAGTTTGTCTTGATACGGTTTTAATAATTCTAATACTCTTTCAAGCTTACGACGGTAAATCTTTCGCATTCTGTTTAAATGTCTCTCAAAATCACCTTTTTTTAAAAATTGAGCTAAAATATGTTGGTCAATTCTTGAGACGGAAGAGGAGTTATAGAAAGATAGCTTTTCTTTATATTGTCGTAGAAGAGGCCTTGGTAGCACCATATAGCTAATCCTAATAGATGGCATTAGAGATTTTGAAAAAGTGCCCAAATAAATTACTTTTCCGCCGAGATCCATGCTTTGCAAGGCAGGAATGGACTTTCCACTATAACGAAATTCACTATCATAATCATCTTCTATTATATAACGGTTCTTATCTTCTGCAGCCCATTTTAATAGCTTAGTCCGTCGATTTATTGATAACACAGTACCATACGGAAAGTGGTGGGAAGGGGCTAAGTAAACGACATTAATATTTTTCTGATGAACATCTTCTACTTTTACACCTTCTTCATCTACTCCAAGAGGATAAACTTCATTTTGAAAAATCTTGAGCATCTTTAAAATTAAATGGTAACCTGGATCCTCTACACCATAAATCGTTTCTTTGTTAAAGAGGAGCAAGAGTTGATGTAATAAGTTTTCAATCCCAGCCCCAATAATAATTTGATTAGGTGAGCATTGTACTCCTCGAGCGTGGTACAAATAATGAGTAATTTCCTCTCGTAATTCTATTTCCCCTTGTGAGTCTCCAAGTAATAATAAGGAGTGATTATCCTTGTTAATTGTGTCTTTGGCATGCTTACGCCAAATGGAAAAAGGGAAATTCTCAGTATCAATCGAGCTTGGATGAAAATTGTAT
>NZ_JAVFHM010000325.1:0-516 GCF_041954005.1 Priestia sp. BR_2
ATATGGTTATGCATATGATTCCATTCAAAATAGGTTAGGTAAATTCTTTTTTTGGCTTCCAAGTTATGGTGCAACTATATATAAGGTTAAGGATTTTTTACAAGGAAAGAGACATAATTTTGTCTGGAGAGATGCTCTAAAAGTACCAAATGAATTTATTAATGTAAAGGGACCTATTTGGATAAGTCACGTACACTCACAAAATTCAGCCATTTGGTTTGAAAAAGTTCTATCTTGGAGAAGTAAATTTGTAAAAGATGCTTGTGATTTAAACCCATGGACTAATAGTGAAAGATCTAGTGCTCATTTTGGACCTGAAATCACTGATAAAAATGAAATAAAAAGAATTTTAGAAGATTTTATGGGGAAATAAAGTTCATTATTACAGGATTTTTTAATAGGTTGTTAATACAAGCAATGGACGCAACTTTATAATAATTGTTATATTATTCAACTATATTTTTAGTACCTAAGAAAAATTATTTAATCATATTATGAATAATGATGAAGTAGTAG
>NZ_JAVFHM010000326.1:0-571 GCF_041954005.1 Priestia sp. BR_2
CTACAGGGGAATTTGCTAGCTATGTGGGAGTGAAAAAAGATACATTATTTTATTATGATAAAATTAATCTTTTCAAACCTGCAGGTAAACTTTCAAATGGTTATCGCTATTATACCTATGATCAAATCAAATCATTCTCTACACTTCAGTCTCTTCGGAAATTGGGTGTGTCAATTGAAGAGTTAAAAGAATACCTTAGTTCCCAAAACACCCATAAATTTATTCAAATGGCAAATCAGCAAACCATTATAGTAGAAAAGGAAATTGAAAAACTGCTTCAAATTCAACGTTTCTTTAAGCAGATTATTTCAACGGAAGAGGAACTAAAAGGTGTCGAATTTGAAAAAGTTTATGTCCAAAAAACTGAGAAAAAGTACATTCTTCTAAGTAATGAAACTTCAAATGAGGGCATGAATACTGTAGAAGAATGGTCACAGCAATATACTCATTTTGGAAAACAGATAGGTTTGCAAGTTCCCGTTCCTATTGGATCTTTATTAACAAAAGATACCCTAATTCAAGAGAGGTTTGACAGGGTTGATTATTTATTTTCTTATAGTGAGTTGGATAC
>NZ_JAVFHM010000327.1:0-605 GCF_041954005.1 Priestia sp. BR_2
ATATACATGTTTATTTCTCAATAAAAAAGTAATGTCTATACATAAGACATTACTTTTTATGTGAATAAAGTGAAAAAAAGTTACTGCTGAGGCTAGTAGCTTTTTATTTATATATTTGTAGTTATTATGGAACACGCTCCCGGCACCAAAAAGAAGGGTCACCTTTGGGCTCTTCTTCTCATACCCATTTATATTCATCTGATTATGTATTTTCAATATCCTTTTTTAAGTCATATTTTGATAGAGCATAGAGGCTTCCTATACTATTACAACCTATACTAAAACTCCATAACTGTATATAGTGCACGTATGCAACGCAACTAAGTACATGGCCTTTTTATTTAAATTATATTTATTTCCTAAACCATAATAAAGTAGGATAAGCTTCTAAGTTTAATTGTATCCATAAATTGTTTAAATTTATATTCCCCTTAAATTCCCTCCTACCTTTATTCCATCTTAGTAAATTAAACTATTTAAACTTATTTTCCCCTCTCAGAATCTTTAGTGCAAGATTGTGAAGTTTTCTAGAAAAATAATTAACAATATTCTGATAGATTATGATTTTTCTAAAGCTCTAAAAGTAAGATAGTGGAGGTTATTAT
>NZ_JAVFHM010000328.1:0-186972 GCF_041954005.1 Priestia sp. BR_2
TCTTTCCCTCGTCCCTCTTGTTTCCCCTGTCTCCCCATTGCCCCTCTCTCCCCGCGTTCCCCGCGTGTCCCCTCTGGACCCCGCCCCTCCGCTTCACCCTCCCGCTCCCGCCGCTCCTCTTGCTCCTCCCGCACCCGTCGCTCCTCTTGCGCCTGCTGCGCCCGTTGACCCCGCTGCCCCAGGAACACCCGGTACTCCTTGGGCACCTGTAGCTCCAGATTCGCCCGTCGGTCCCGTTAGATCTTGTACATTTTCAACGAAATCCTGCATCATCATACTTTGAACGCTCTCGGCACTTATTCTTGAAACAGATAACAAAGAAAACAACAACCCATTCCGATCAGTTGTCGGTATATCCAAAGTTGTTACCGTTTCTCCAAGCATATTGGTATAATTCATCAATCGATCATTCACTTGCATCGGAGACGCGCCTTCCACCAGTGATGCTATTACGTTCTGGGACGCTGTCTGCAGAGCTTCCCGCTGCGCTGCAGAAGCGCCCAAACGGGATACTTGTTGATTGATATCTTCAAAAACAACTCCTAATCTATTCGCGGATTCCATCCCTGGATTCGTCACTGCGTCCGCAATATATAACGGGAGATTATCGACCAAGTTGTGTAATGGAATCAAATCCATTCTTTCTTGTGCATAACCCCATCTGTTGAGCGAACTGCTAATTTCGAGAACGGATGATCTAATCAATCTTCCTATTCCAATGCGCTCGGCATAAGAAAGGATAAGTACTGCAAAAAAGTTTATTCGATCTATAATTTCTCTGCTATTGTTCATATTAGAAATAACTAATACTTGTTCAGCAGCCATTCGGATAAATCGCTTTTCGCTTTTAGATAGTGACATATTGGAAGACAACAACATTTTTTGGATCCGTCGAACTTGTCTTTTTAGACGAATGAAGTTTTCATGTACCGGTTGCTCAATGAATATGCGGACAAGTGCTCTCAATTGGCGAAACGACCAAACCAGGCGACTCAACCAAAGCTCTCTTAACCTCGTTCGCCTGGGCGCTATTTTTCGTGAAGGCGTGCACTTCAATTTGCCGCGATTTCCTCTCCGTGGGGAATCCAATATGCTTCACTCCTCGTTCTGCTTCTCTACGACTCAGCAAACACCCATATCTGCAGATTATTCACTGGGCGAACAATAGGTTCGAAATCTTACAGTTGAGCCGCAACAAAAAAAGAGAAGGCCCATTTACGAGAAGCCCTCTCTTTTCGTCATCCAAGTTATTCGTTTCATTTTGCCTTGCCGCTTTGGGCACGTAATTTCTCAAGATACGCCGTATCCTGTTTCGAAAGCTCCAGTCCCTCCAATAATTCAGGGCGTCTTTCCCATGTTCGTTTAAGCGCTTGTTCACGGCGCCATACATCGATATTCGCATGATGACCGCTTAGCAAAATATCCGGCACTTTCCAGCCGCGGAACTCCGCCGGACGTGTATAGTGCGGGTATTCCAGCAGGCCCGTACTGAATGAATCCGTCACCGCCGAGGTTTCATTCCCAAGTACACCCGGCAGCAATCGGACGACGGAATCGATGACCACCATGGCCGGCAGCTCTCCGCCGGTAAGCACGTAATCTCCGATGGATAACTCATCCGTCACGAGAAACTCGCGGATTCGTTCATCGTAACCTTCGTAATGCCCGCATATAAACACCAGATGCTCTTCTTGAGACAGCTCTTCCGCCTTCTTCTGCGTAAAAGTCTCTCCTTGCGGGCACATCAGAATGACTCGCGGAGGCTTGGCTGGGCCGGTGATATCCGCCGAAATCTCTCCGGCAGGATGAGCTCCCTCCCCATGATTCGAAATCTCATTCGGATCCGAAGCGAGGATGTCCTCTACCGCAGCAAAAATCGGGTCCGGTTTTAACACCATTCCGCCACCCCCGCCATATGGCGTATCGTCGACCTGCCCATGCTTGTTCCCGGCATACTGGCGGAAGTTGATGGCATTCAGGTTCACGATTTCTTTCTTGGCCGCTTTACCCAGAATACTCGAATGGAACACGCCATCAAACATTTCGGGAAACAGCGTCAACACATCAATCCGCATGGACTATAACAACCCTTCCATAAGATGCACGCGGACAAGCTTCGATTCCTTGTCGACATCCAGTACGACATCCGGTATGGCCGGGAGTAGAATTTCTTTTCCCTTAGGCGTTTTGACAACCCATACGTCATTGGCGCCTGGCGTCAAAATCTCGGAAATCGTGCCAAGCTCCTCAGCCGGTTCCTCATCCGTCATCACCTTGCAACCAATGATCTCGTGGAAATAGTACTCGTTCTCCGGAAGCTCCTCCTGAAGATCCTCGGTGATTTTCAGCAGCGAGCCCTTATATTTTTCAGCCTCGTTAATCCCATGAAGCTCCTTGAATTTCAGGACATACATGTTTTTATGAAAGCGGGATGTTTCGACCGTTACTTCAATCATATTCCCTTTGTCGGGAACGATATACAGCTTGCTCTTCGCGGCAAAACGCTGGTCGGCAAAATCCGTATGCGGCATGACCTTAACTTCGCCGCGAATGCCGTGCGTGTTCACGATTTTGCCTACGGTATACAACTTTTCAGACATGGTCTTCCTCCTGCATCACTTAATGAGCGTTCTAAGCTGGTATGACCGGCTGATTTCTTCAGCATGTACGAAAAAGGGCTAGGACATGCATCCTAACCCCCTTTCGTATATTTTAAGAAATGATATCAACGGTCACCCGTTTATCCATTTTAACTGCCGCCGATGTAACGACTGTACGCAATGATTTGGCGATACGCCCTTGTTTGCCTATGACCTTCCCGACATCGTCAGGATGCACGTACAGTTCATATACAATCAAGTGCTCCTTCTCAACGGTTTTCACAGTCACATCTTCTGGATGATCCACTAAAGCCTTAGCAATAACGCGAACTAATTCTTCCATAGATAACCCTCGCGATCAGTCTTATTTCTGATGCTTCAGCTCATGAAACTTCTTCATTACGCCCGCTTTGCTAAGCAAGTTGCGAACCGTGTCAGATGCTTGCGCACCATTTTGAAGCCAGTTCAGTGCTTTCTCTTCATCGATCTTAACTTCAGCCGGTTGAGCAACCGGATTGTAATAACCGATTTCCTCGATAAAACGGCCGTCACGTGGGGAACGGGAATCAGAAACCACCACGCGGTAGAAAGGAGCCTTGTGAGCACCCATGCGTTTCAGACGAATACGTACTGCCATTTGAAAATTCACCTCCTTCAAAAAATGTCCATTCGATATAACCGGGGCTTAACGGAACGGAAACTTCATGCCTTTTCCGCCGGTCAGGCCCTTCAGCTGCTTCAAGGCCTTGTTCTTGCCGCCTTTAGGACCCATCATATCCGAGAACTGTTTCATCACGCGGCGCATTTCGTCAAACTGCTTGATGAGCCGGTTCACTTCAGCCAGCGAGGTTCCGCTGCCGGCCGCAATCCGTTTACGACGGTTGTGATTGATAATGTCAGGCTGCTGCTTCTCCGCCGTTGTCATGGAGTGGACGATAGCCTCGATGCGTCCCATCTGCTTCTCGTCAACCTTGAGATCCTTGGCTTGCTTCATCTTGCCCATGCCTGGAATCATATCCATCAGCTGATCCAGAGGACCGAGCTTCTTCACTTGATCCATCTGCTCCAGGAAATCCTCAAACGTAAATTCGGCATTGCGCATTTTACGTTCCATTTCCTTGGCCTTGTCCGCATCAATGTTCGATTGTGCTTTCTCGATAAGAGACAGCATATCGCCCATGCCGAGGATCCGCGATGCCATCCGTTCCGGATGGAACGGCTCGAGCGCATCAATCTTCTCCCCGAGCGCCGCAAATTTAATCGGACATCCGGTAACGGCCTTAACCGAGAGGGCAGCACCGCCTCGGGTGTCACCGTCCAGCTTTGTCAGCACGACGCCCGTGAGCGTCAGCTGCTGGTTGAAGCTTTCCGCGACATTCACCGCATCCTGACCCGTCATCGCATCAACGACAAGCAGGACTTCATCAGGATTCACCACGCTGTGGATCTGCTTCAATTCTTCCATCAGCTCTTCATCGACATGCAGCCGGCCGGCGGTATCGATAATGACATAATCGTGGCCGTTATCTTTGGCATGCTGCAGGCCCTGCTTCGCGATTTCAACCGGGCTTGTCTTGTCTCCTAAGGAGAATACCGGCACATTGATCTGATTGCCGAGCACTTCGAGCTGCTTGATCGCAGCGGGGCGATAGATGTCGCCTGCCACGAGCAGCGGTCGGCTGTTCTGCTTCTGAAGCAGCTTAGCCAGCTTGCCCGAGGTCGTTGTCTTACCGGCACCTTGCAAACCGGCCATCATAATGACCGTCGGCGGCTTATTGCTCTTCGCCAGCTTGGCTTGGCTTCCCCCCATCAACTCCGTCAGCTCTTTGTTAACGATGTCGATGATCACCATGCCGGGCGTAAAGCTGTCCATCACTTCCTTGCCGATGGCCTTCTCTTTTACTTTGGATACGAAATCCTTAACCACTTTGAAGTTAACGTCGGCTTCCAGAAGCGCGAGTCTAACTTCACGCATGGCGGCTGTTACATCTTCTTCGGACACCTTGCCTTTACCACGAAGCTTGCTGAACACATTCTGTAGTCTGCTGGTCAATCCTTCAAACGCCATATCCGCCACCTCCGTTCATACTTAATCCCATACTTTCAATCGTTCGACCATATCGGTCATTACATGCTTATCTTGTTCGTCCAGGTCGCTAGTCTCCACCATTTCCCGGAACTTATCCAGCTCTCGGACACGCGCCTCATGCTTGCTCAGGAGTCCCAGCTTCTCTTCATAAGACTCGAGCACCTGCTCTGCGCGCTTAATATGCTCATAGACGGCCTGACGACTAATCTCAAATTCGCCGGCGATTTCACCTAGGGAAAAATCGTCATGGAAATAATATTTCAAAAAGGTCTGCTGTTTCTCTGTCAGCAGCTGCTCATAGAAATCGAACAGCAAATTGATCCGGTTCGTCTTCTCGAGCCGATTCTCCTGACTCATTTAAGGGCACCCCCCTCGTCAAGGAAAAACACTTTACAGTTCGCTTAACGAACCTTATCATACAAAAAACGAAGAAGGATGTCAAGCCATTTCCCTTGTCATCCTTCATCATGCGCAGAAAGCCGTCTTCCCAGCGGTTCAACCGATAGGCAGAAGGTATATCAGTATCGCAAAAAAGTGGAGAATCGAGCCCGCCAGCACAAACAAATGCCAGATGGCATGATGGTACGGGAAGCCTCTCCATACATAGAAAATGGTACCCAGCGTGTACAGCACGCCGCCAAGAACTAGCAAATTCATGCCTTGAGGCGCGACTACCGCCGTTAACGGATTCCAGGCAATGACGATCAGCCAGCCCATCGCAATGTAGAAAATCGTGGAGAGGAACAGAAACTTTTTGACAAAAAACGCTTTAAATACGACGCCGAACAGCGCAATGCCCCATACGATTCCGAAGAGACTCCAGCCCAGCGGCCCCCGGATGGCGACCAACAGGAATGGCGTATAGGTCCCCGCGATAAACAAATAAATGGAAGAGTGGTCCATAAACTCAAAGAAATCCTTGGCTTTCCCGTCCCTCAAGCCGTGAACGAGCGTTGAGCTCAAGTATAGAAGAAGCATCGTGGATCCGTAGATCGTAAAGCTCACAACATGCCAGGCTGTGCCCTTCAAGCTTGAAAAAACGATCAGGAGCACCAGCGCGGCAACGCTTAGCGCGGCTCCTATGCCATGCGTTATTGCGTTCGCTATCTCTTCTCTGCGCGGATAAGTGTAAGTATTGGCCATAACAGGTATCCTTTCGCTCTGAAATCTTATAGAGGTTGTTCAAAAAGTCATCTTTTGATCACGCAGCAGCACATGAAGCGACTTTTTGAACCCAACTTATACTTCATTATAAGCTCTGCCTGCATGCAAAATCCAGCGGACGCCCATATCAGCTTCTTTGCGGTAGGAACGAGCTCCGAACGCAACAAGAACCTTCTTGGAATTCGCGAACCTTCACTCTCCCTCGTTTTATATGAAAAGACAGAACCGAAACGTCATGTTGAAGGCAATATATGGAATTTGATAGATTCGTTCCGGCCAGGGGAAAGCCTGTAGAAATCAACCATTTTTCAGCGATTCGGCGCATTCGTCCAATTCTATGAAGCTAGCATTGCATATATTATCCGGAGTACAAAGAAAGGAGGAAACCTCTTGGCTGTCATCATTTATCCGAGAACGATGAACTGGTCGTACATGAAACAGAGACCGCAGCAGCTTATGGCGCAATTGGGCTCGCTTGGTCATCAGGTTTTCTTCGAAAACCTGGCCCCGCTCGATAAGGAGTTCAAAGAAATTGAACCGAATGTGTATCTGTTCACCGATACCAAAACGTTTCTGCACAAAAAGCTGCCTGCCCTCCGCAAAGAACATCCCATTGTCGTCTGGACCACCTGGTCTAAGCTCCGGACGCGCATTTCCACGCTTTTCAAGCCCGATATTACGATCTACGACTGCTGTGACGAATTTCCGCATTGGGCTAAATATGAACCGAAAATGATTGATGAGGCGGACCATGTCGTGTGTACCGCAGAGGTGATCCACACCCGGTTGTCCTTGGCTTATCCGGATAAACCGCTCACCCTGATCCCGAATGGAGCTGACTCTTCATTTTTTCATATTCCATTCAGCGAAAGACCCGCCGATCTCCCTCCGGGTCCTGTTGTTGCTTATATCGGAGCCTGGGCATATTGGGTGGACCATGAGCTGTTCGCTAAGGCCGCCTTTCGGTTTCCGAACGTCCAATTCGTTTCCATTGGTGCTCCTTACGGCAGCTCCGGCGATTATTCGAAGCTACCGAACGTGCATATTCTCGGGGAAAAGCCGCACCAGGAGCTGAAGCGTTACCTTACTCATATCGACGTTGCGTTGATTCCCTTCCAATACCATCCGATTACGCTCGCTACCAATCCGGTCAAAGCATACGAGTATATGGCTTCCGGCGTCCGGGTGCTGTCGACGGCGCTGCCGGAATGCATTGCCATGGAGCCGCACGTCACCACAGCGACGACCCATGATGATTTCTTGGGCAAGCTGGCAGCCATGCTGGATCGCCCCGATTCAGCAGAGCACAAGCTCGCCCGCATAGCCTACGTCAGAGAGAACCGCTGGGTTGAACGCGGATTGAAAGCCGATCAAGTCATCCGGCAAGCCATCATGGACAAAAGCATGAATGCCCAGTGATCCCTTACGCCACGATCCGTACGCAGCCGTTCGGCTATAGGTCCACCGATGCCGCATCTTATCGTGAGCGGGTCATTCAGGAAGTATCAGGGACAGACCGCGAGTGGATTTTATGGAGCTGCAGCTTGTCGTTTACCCATCGGGGATCGTCGGCTCTGGTCCCAATGCCGCTTCATATACCGGACCATGTCGTCTGTATATGTATGAGCGGTGCCCCGATCTATTGGAGAAGAGCCTGGCTGCTTGCCGCCCTCGCCCGCTGGAATGACAAGCTTCCCGCTGCCAGATTTCTGCCTTATGATCTCCTGCCAGTCGATTCCAGCCTAACGTTACATTTGAAAGCTGCGCATTACCCACCGTATCAAAAGGAGCTGGAGTATATTCTCCCCGTACTGTCTGCAACACGGAGGCAAGATAGCGGCGCTGGCCCCGAAGGGGCTTTATCTTCCAAACCGCCTCAGCAGCCAGAAGTCTCCATTCTCATGAGCATTTATAACATGAAGGACACTTTAGGCTGGAGCATTCGTTCCGTATTGGCGCAAACGAACGAAAACTGGGAGCTCTTAATCGGCGATGACGGCTCGGAGGACGAAAGTCTGAAGGAAGCCTGCGCTTTTCATGACGGTCGAATACGGGTGATAACACAATCGCGTAACCGAGGAAAGGCGATCATGATGAATCGCCTGCTTACGGAAGCAAAAGGTCACTATATTCTGGAATTGGATGGGGATGATTGGCTGGCACCCGAAACGGTTGCTCTCCTATCCGAGGCGCTTGACAAAAATCCGAACGGGCTGATCGCCACGGGCAGATACGGATGCTGGGAACGAACCCGGCAGCTCGGTCCGTTATGGAGAAGGAATGTTGACTCCGGCAAGCTATATTCGATATACTCTCCGTCCTTCGATCGATCGCATGAACACGACCACCCGCTCGTTCCCCGAATGTACCGCAAATCTTCCCTGGTCGCCGTTGACGGCTGGTGGAATCGCGAGGATCGTTTCGGACGCATCTTCGAAGATATCGATGTGACCGCACGCGTTCTTAAACAAAGTTCGCCGATCTGCGTGGATGCGCTGTTGTATCATCGCGTCGTTTATGGCGGCAGCACCAGCCAACGAAGCCGCAGCCTCTACGAAGCCTGGTATCAGCAAACCATGCAGGGTTAGCGATTGAAAAGGAGGTGATACGTCATGCATATTGCCGCTTCCGGCTACTATGGAATGGGAAACTTCGGCGATGATTTGTTTCTTCACACCCTTCGACAAGTATTCAACGAACACCACGTCTATCCTTGGAATTCCCGACTGGATCCCCGTCAGACGGATGCCTTTATCATCGGCGGTGGCGATTTGATTACCCCTTACTCGTTCAATTCGTATTACTTCCCTCCGCAGCTCAAAGGACAGCCTACCTGGGTTTACGGCGTCGGCATCGTCGATGCCTACCCGGAACACACCTGGCCTGAAGAGCAGGTATCCGCCTACCGGGAGATGATCTCCCAGGCAAAACGCGCGGTGTTCCGGGATGAACGATCGTCGGCCATCGCCAAGCGGGCTGGCTTTCACCGAAACGTCGAAACGGCCCCAGATATGGTATTCGGCTACCGTCAGCCCGACATCCCGGTAAAACGATTCTCGAAGCGTCCAACGATTGGCGTTGTTGTGTTTTCCTATGAATCGTTCCCGATGGATAATATGACCAAATTGCTGGGTCATCTTGTCGCAGCAGGCTATCATGCCGTCCTTATTCCGGTCATTCATCATCCGGGGAACGCGTATTCCGATTACAACACATGCCTGCAGTTACAGCAGAAGGTAAGGGAGCTAACGCCCGGCGCTTCCATTGAAACGCTGCCTTTTCTCATGGATATTGAGCTCACCTACAGTTTCATACAATCCGTGGACTATCTGATCTCGTTCAAGCTTCATCCTTCGCTGGCCGCTTTACGCGGAGGCAAGCCCGTACTGGCGCTCAGCACCATGGGCAAAGTGCACAGCCTGCTGAGCTCTTTTCATCTCGGGCAATACTTTACGGATTACCGTCAGCCGCTTGATGCGCTGGTGGATAGAACCGAGAGCTTCCTTAAATACGGCCCTGGTCACGTGCAGCAGATGATGCCGCTGATCCGGGCAGCCGAGAAAAAAAGCACAGCCTCGCTCCTCGATTTAAAGAATCACATCGAAGAGCACAACCGTTGGTAATACAGAAAGGAGAATGAGTATGTGTTGCTTCCTGTTCTGCAGAAAGCTTGCCGGACGAGTAAAAAAACTAACGCGGCAGGTCGAGCTTCTAAGCCAGGAAACCAGTCAATTAACCGTTAGGGTGGAATCGCTGGAGAGCCAGGTGCTCACGGGGCTAACCATTAATCCGGAACTGACTCAGTATTTCGAAGTCCGCACCGGTCAACAGGTTAGAGTAAGCACAACGTTTGTCACCTTGGAGGGGATCGTATTGGCCACCGCCGAAGACGGCGTTCAGCTTCGTGAAGCATCCGGTGACCTTGTGCTGATTCCATTCGCCAATATTACTTCCGTTCAGTAATCCCGCTTAGGGATGCTGAAGATCAGCTCCAAACTTTCATTTACGGCAAGGAGGTTAACCGATATGCGCTACGTGGATTGGCTTCAAGGATTTATCGGCTCGGAAACCGAAGTAACCGTGTCGGGAGATGTCATCATCGGCACGCTGAACAAAGTGGGCGAGGGAACCATCACCTTAAAAGTACCGCCGATCATCTATGGCCCGCCAACCGATACCGCCATCATCCCGCTTCGCTCGATTGAATTCGTTCGAATCGTCTCTTCATAAGAATATGTATGCATGGCTCTTGGACCGAACAGAACATGAAAAAGGACCGAAAGTATATCTTTCGGTCCTTTTGTATACCAGCTCGTTTTCGCTAGACAAGGGTCTAGTCTTGTTGTTCTTCAGCATTCTCTTCTTCTTTAATCAAACCCGCAAAGAGAGCATGCACAAACTGCTCCGAATCGAAGGTCTGCAGATCACCCATCTTCTCCCCCAAGCCCACCAGCTTCACCGGCAAATTCAGCTCTTGACGGATCGCGATGACGATTCCGCCCTTAGCCGTACCATCGAGCTTGGTTAACACGAGGCCGGTCACGCCGCTCTTCTCGCCGAACAGCTTCGCCTGGCTCAGCGCATTCTGTCCCGTCGTCGCGTCAAGGACCATCAGCACCTCGTGCGGGGCACTTGGAATTTCGCGTTGAATGACGCGGAAGATTTTGTTCAGCTCTTCCATCAGATTCGTTTTGTTCTGAAGGCGTCCCGCCGTATCGCAGAGCAGGACATCCGCCTGCCGCTGCTTGGCGGCTTGAACCGCATCAAACATGACGGCTGCCGGGTCTGAGCCGGGCTGCTGTTTAATGACTTCAACGCCAACCCGCTCCCCCCATACCTCCAGCTGCTCGATCGCACCGGCCCGGAAGGTGTCTCCCGCTGCGAGCAAAACCTTCTTGCCCTCCTGCTTGTAACGATGCGCCAGCTTGCCAATCGTTGTTGTTTTGCCGACTCCGTTAACGCCCACGAACAAGATGACCGTAATCCCGTCCGGATTCTCCCGCAGCTCGTTGCTGCTGTCATCCCGGAGAAGTCCCATCAGCTTCTCGGACAATACCGGCTGCAAATCGGCAGCGTCCTCGATCCGCCGTTTTTTCACCTCGGCACGAAGATCGTCCATCAGATCCATCACCGTATTGACGCCGACGTCAGCGCCAATCAGAATCTCTTCCAATTCCTCGTAGAACTCCTCATCGATCTTTTTCCGGCGAATCACCAGGTCCGATACTTTCTCGATAAACCCCTTCCGGGTTTTCTCCAATCCGTCGCGGAACTGTTTTGTTACGTTTTCCGTTTTGCTGGAAATGCTCTCTTTTAACCTCTTAAAAAAGCTCATACGTACCCTCCATGTCGTTATGTTAAATTAGGCAATCTCCGCTTCCTCATTCTCAAGCTTGACCGATACCAGCTTCGACACGCCGCCTTCCTCCATCGTGACGCCGTACAGCACGTCCGCCTCTTCCATCGTTCCTTTGCGGTGGGTGACCACAATAAACTGCGTTTGTTCAGAGAATTCGCGCAGATACTGGGCAAATCGTACCACGTTCGCTTCATCTAGCGCCGCTTCGACTTCATCAAGCACGCAGAACGGAACCGGCTTCACCTGCAAAATGGCAAACAACAGCGCCATAGCCGTTAATGCACGTTCTCCGCCGGAGAGCAGCTGCAGATTCTGCAGCTTCTTGCCTGGAGGCTGGGCGACGATATCGATCCCCGTTTCAAGCAATCGTTCCGGATCGATCAGGATCAGGTCGGCTCGTCCTCCTCCGAACAGCTTCGTAAACACCGTGCCGAACTCGCGCCGGATGGCATCGAAGGTCTGCTTGAAGCGCTTGGACATTTCATCGTCCATTTCCTTAATGACTTGGTAGAGCGTCGTTTTCGCTTCTACCAGATCCGCCTTCTGCTCGCTCAGGAAGAGGTATCTCTCATTGACGCGCTGGTATTCTTCAATGGCCCCGAGGTTGACGTCCCCCAGGGAAGTGATGGACCGTTTCAAATCACGAACTTCGTTCTGAGCGGCCGTGATGTCTTCCGGAATCGGATACCGCTGCTTGGCAAGCTCGTAGCTCAGCTCATAGTCCTCGCTTAACTTCTTTAATATATTTTCAAGCTCGACATCGAGCCGGTTTACCCCAATCTCGGTCTGGCGCAGCTGATCATCCACGGACCGCAGCTGGGTGCGCTGTTCCTTGGTTTCGCTCTCTTCCAGCTCCAGCTTCCGGCTTAGCGCGCTGCGTGCCGCCCGTTTGAATTCGAGCTGCTGCGTGGCTTCTTCCTTCTTCAGCTTGTACTGGTTCAGATCCTCGATCTGCTTGACGCTCTCGCTTTCGTTCTGACTTAGGTCCGCTTGAACGGAGGCCAGCATCGTGCGGTTCTGCTTCTGTTCCTTTTCATGGTTGTCAACATCCGATTGCAGGCGTTTCAGCTGCTCCTCAAGCGAGAAGGTTTCCTGATCCAGCTTTCCTTCGCGAACCTTGAGGGTTGTCAGCTGGCTCTGAAGCTCTTCCTTGGCCGATTCATTTGCTTTTCGGGCAAACTCTGCCGCTTGGATGGCCAGATGGGTGGACTTCTCTTCTTCCTCCAGCTCAGACAGCAGCTTCTGCGCGCGTTCACGGCTTTGCTGAATTTCCTTGGCTTCCTTCTCTTGACTGCTCTTCTCTTCGCCTGCCAGCTCGGCTTGCTCGAGGACGTGCCGCAGCTCATGTTCAAGCTGCTTGCGGTCGCCCGCAGCCTGCTGTTCCTCGATCCGTTTGTCGTCTCCGGCTTTGCGAAGCTCGTCCAGCTTATCTTGAGATTCAACCATTTGATTCCGAACGCCTTCAATGCCCTGCTGGAGCTTCTCCAGCTGCTTCTCGGTTTCCGAAATTTCCTGATCGAGCTGCTCCAGCTGCCGTTTGCGTCCCAGCAGGCTGCTTGTCTTTTTATGCTGACTGCCGCCTGTCATGGAGCCGCCTGCATTGACGACGTCCCCCTCTAGGGTGACAACGCGGAATCGATAGGAGAATCGCGCCGCGATTTTATTCGCTTGCTCCAGGGTCTCGGCGATAACGACATTGCCAAGCAGACTGCCGACGATGTTGCTGTATCTGGAATCATACTTCACCAGCTCGGAGCCAAACCCTACGAACCCGGCCTCCCCTTCCGCCAAGTGCCGGTCGGATGCCGATACGTTCCTTGGACGAATAACGTCCAAAGGCAGAAATGTCGCACGGCCTAACTGGCGCTGTTTCAGGAAGGAAATCGCCTGCCTCGACACGGATTCGTTCTCCATGACGATATGCTGAACCGACGCGCCAAGGGCGGTCTCCATCGCAAGCTCTAGCTTTTCCGGCACGCGAATAAGCTCGGCCACCGCACCATGGACGCCATGGAGCACGGATTTGCGCGAAGCCTTCAGCACTTCCTTAACGCCCAGCATAAATCCGTCAAAATCGTCCTGAAGCTCTTTCATGGTATCGCGACGGGATATTTGCGCTTCCCGCTTCTGCTCCCATTTCCGAAGGGCTCCCTGCGTCTCCTCCTGCAGTTTCTGCAGGGACTGATACCGCTCGCTTTCGCTGATGTAACCGCTGCGAAGGTCCGCAATTTCTTTGCCGAAACGTTCAATGCTTCGATCGATGCTATCTTTGCGACGAAGCAGATCTTCTTTCAGGGCTTCCCATTTGCCGGATTCCTCCTGCGCCCGGTTCATCCGCCGGTCGAGCGCTTCCTGCTGCTGGTCCGCATACCGGATTTCATTCCGCGCCTGCGCCATTTGGTTCATAAGCTCCAGCAAATTCCCCTTCAAGCTCTCTTCCTGCTGCTGGCTGATACCGCCGGTTACGCCAACCAGCTTCGCTTCTTCCGCCGACAGCTGATCCCGAACCAGGGTAAGCTCCTGCTGCAGATCCTGCAGCTTGCTCTTCATTCTCGCGAGCTCGCCTACACGCTCTTCCAGACGATGATCGCCCGAGTGCAAGCTTTCTTCCAGCTGCTCGCGCGTACGTTCCAGATTGCGGCGGCGTTCCTTGAGCACCTCGCCATAACCCTCGCTCTTCTCGAACAGCTCACTGAATTGAAGCAGCTGACTTTGCAGATCCTCAACTTCCTGCTCCAGCTGGCGAAGGGCCGATCGGTCACTCTCCAGCTTGGCATCATGCGCGGATACTACGGTGGATAAGGCAAGCTGCTCTTCCTTCAGCTGTTCAAGCTTGGCATTAGCCTCGCTCCATGAGGTATGTATCTGTTCGATCTGATACACATACAGCGAAATTTCCTTGTGCTTCAGCTCCTCCCGGAGCTCCTTGTAGCGAATCGCCTTCTCGGACTGCTCTTTGAGCGGTCCGATCTGATCCTCCAGCTCGGTGACCAAATCATGGATGCGAAGCAGATTTTGCTCCGTTTCATCCAGCTTGCGCACAGACTCTTTTTTACGAGACTTATATTTAACGATCCCGGAAGCTTCCTCAAAAATCCCCCGGCGATCTTCTGATCGTGTACTCAGAATTTCTTCAATGCGGCCTTGTCCAATGATGGAATAGGCTTCTTTGCCGATCCCGGTGTCCATGAACAGCTCCGTAATATCCTTCAACCGGCAGGACTGCCTGTTAATGAAATACTCGCTGTCCCCGCTGCGGTGCACCCGTCTGGTTACGGTCACCTCGTTAAAATCCAGCGGCAGCACATGGTCCTCATTGTCCAGCGTAAGGGAAACCTCCCCATAGTTGACCGCTTTACGCGCATCGCTTCCGGCAAAGATAATGTCCTCCATCTTGCCTCCGCGGAGGGATTTAGCGCTTTGCTCGCCAAGCACCCAGCGGATCCCGTCGGAAATATTGCTCTTGCCGCTGCCATTCGGACCTACAACGGCCGTGATTCCCCGGACAAACTCCATCTCCGTCTTGTCGGCAAACGATTTAAATCCTGCTAACTCGATCCGTTTCAAAAACATATTCGAACTATCACCTCTCCTGCTATTGTACCACAAGTAGAATCGGCTTCACCGCCGTCTTTGGACGAGGCCCATCAACGTTATAAGCAGCTGTCCCCTTTAACAAAAGACAGACAACGAAAAGAGCAAAAAACAGTCATCCTATCCGGGTTCGGTTATCCGCTTGACTGCTCTTTGCTCTTTGTTTGTCATCACATCAGCGAAGCTTTAGGCATCCGCACGTTTCAGCTGCTTTAAGGCTACCGCCGCTGCCTGCTGCTCGGCTTCTTTCTTGGATCTGCCGCTTCCGCGTCCAAGACATTCGCTTCCCATGTATACCTCCGAGACAAACTCCCGCTCATGCGCCGGTCCTCGCTCTTCTACGATACGATATTCCAGTGCGCCCATGCCGTGATGCTGGGTCAGTTCCTGAAGCTCGGTCTTATAATCGCTCATCTGCGGTCGACCGTTGACGGTCACCGTAGGGAAGACGTGGTCGCTCAAAAACCGGCGAACCGCTTCCAATCCCTGATCCAGATAAAGCGCCCCCACAAATGATTCGAATACGTCCGCAAGAAGAGCCGGGCGGGTTCGACCGCCCGTCATTTCCTCTCCTTTGCCTAGCAGAACGTATCGTCCAAAGTCCAGACTTACAGCAAATTGCACCAGGGAGGGCTCGCATACGATAGCGGCCCGCAGCTTGGTTAATTCGCCTTCCGGACGGTCCGGAAAAAGGTTGTACAAGAATTCGCTGACCGTCAGTTCCAGAACGGCGTCTCCGAGAAATTCAAGTCGCTCGTTGTCCTGGCTCTGACTGAAGCGATGCTCGTTTACATAAGATGCGTGGGTAAAGGCCTGCTTCAGCAGCATTGCATTGCGAAACTGGATTTGAAGTTTATGCTGTAACTGCTTCAGATCTCCACTCAACACACTGTCCCCTTACTCGGCGTATTTTTTCAGGATAATCGTGGCATTATGCCCGCCAAACCCGAACGAATTGGACATCACGACATCCAAATCGGCTTTACGCGGGTGATTCGGCACGTAATCCAGATCGCACTCCGGATCCTGATCCTCCAGGTTAATCGTCGGTGCAATGGTCTGGTTCTTCAAGCTCAATCCGCAGATAACCGCCTCGACACCGCCGGCGGCCCCAAGCAAATGACCTGTCATCGACTTGGTCGAGCTCACGGCCACTTTGTATGCATGGTCGCCGAGAGCCATCTTGACGGCCTTCGTTTCCGAGCGGTCACCCACCGGCGTAGAAGTCCCGTGAGCATTAATGTAATCCACGTCTTCCGGCGCAATGCCTGCGTCGCGGATCGCCATCTTCATGCAGCGGGCTGCCCCGTCCGGATCCGGCTCGGTAATGTGATGGGCATCGGCGCTAAGGCCGTAACCAACCACCTCGGCGTAGATCTTGGCTCCGCGTTTCAACGCGTGCTCAAGGGATTCGATGACGAGCACGCCGGCACCTTCACCCATGACAAAACCGTCGCGGCCGGTATCGAATGGCCGGCTGGCCTTCTCCGGCTCGTCATTGCGGGTCGACATTGCGCGCATAGCGCAGAAACCAGCCATCCCCGTCGGACGAATGGTCGCCTCCGCCCCGCCGCAGATCATGACGTCGGCATCGCCGCGCTGAATCAGGCGATAGGAATCGCCGATCGAATGCGTTCCGGTAGCACAAGCCGTCACTTGGGTGGTGTTCGGCCCTTTGGCTCCCAGATTGATGGACATTTGGCCTGAGGCCATGTTGGCGATCATCATCGGAATAAAGAAGGGGCTTACACGTTTCGGGCCTTTTTCCAGCAGGATGTTATGCTGATCCTCCCAGGTTCCCAAACCGCCGATACCCGATCCGATGGAAACGCCGACCCGCTCTGCATCGGCATTTACGCCGATATCAAGACCGCTGTCCTCCAGCGCCTTCGAACCAGCCGCCACAGCTAGCTGCACAAATCGGTCCATCTTGCGGGCTTCCTTGCGGTCCATGTAATCCTCCGGGTTGAAATCCTTCATGGACGCAGCGATCTGCGTGGTGTAATCACTCACGTCAAACGCTTCGATGCGGGATACGCCGGACTTGCCTTCCATCAAACTGTTCCAGAATGTATCAAGATCTTGACCAAGCGAGGTCATGACTCCCATTCCTGTTACAACGACTCTTTGTTTCAAACAGACTCACCTCTATGTGGACTGCCCGTCCATCTATGAAACCGCAAGGACTCAAGATGAACCAAGGCAGTAATAATCTATCACTTGTTAGAACTAAAGCTTTGATTGAATGTGGAGAAGTCCCGCCTTGCTAAAGAACGGGACTTAACTGTAATGACTTAGGTATGAGATTGTATGTAGTTTACAACTTCACCTACGGTCGTAATTTTCTCCGCATCTTCATCAGAGATCTCCATATCAAACTCATCTTCCAACTCCATCACCAATTCAACTACATCGAGAGAATCAGCTCCAAGGTCGTCTTTGAAAGATGCTTCTAATGTTACGTCGGCTTCGTCAACACCCAGGCGGTCGATAACGATGCGTTTTACGCGTTCCAATACATCGGACATCCGGCTCACCTCCTCTTGGTCATTATACGAGATATGACTTCAAATTGCCATAGAAGGCATTTGAAAACGATTTAGCGCCCGGCGCGTCAAGCGCCGGAACAGCAGCGGCTCTACATGTACATGCCGCCATCCACATGCAGCACCTGTCCAGTCATATAAGACGCGCTGGAAGATGCTAGAAAAGTCACCACGCCGGCAATCTCTTCCGGCTGGCCAAGACGGGCCAGCGGAATTCCGCCAAGCAGGCCTTCGCGCATGTCCTCGGGAAGTTCACGGGTCATGTCGGTATCGATAAATCCTGGCGCTACCGCATTTACCGTAATGCCACGGGAAGCCAGCTCCCTCGCGGCTGATTTGGTCAGACCGATGACGCCGGCTTTGGCCGCGACATAATTGGCCTGTCCCGGATTGCCAAGCGCTCCGACAACGGAGGATATGTTGATAATGCGTCCATAGCGCTGCTTCATCATGGGACGCGTCACCGCTTTGAGGCAATTGAATACCCCTTTCAGATTCGTTTCGATCACCTGATCGAACTCCTCTTCCTTCATGCGCATGATTAGATTATCTCTAGTAATCCCCGCATTATTCACCAAGATATCAATTCGACCAAAAGTCTCTAACACCTGCTTAACCATCGCATCGGCTTCCTCGGTCCGTCCGACGTTGGATTTAACCGCGATCGCCGAAACGCCCTTTGCGCGAATCGCCTCCACAACCTCGGTTGCGGCCGCTTCGCTTCCTGCATAATTGACAGCAACGTTCGCGCCCAGATCGGCAAGTGCGAGGGCAATGCTCCGGCCGATTCCTCGGGAAGCACCCGTAACAAGCGCAGTCTGTCCTTTTAGAGCTTCACTCATACCTGTTCCTCCTTTCCAGAGTGATCCGGTTGGCATCAAAAGCTGTTTAAACAACCGTCTCCAAACTATTGACGCTCTCCAGACTATTCACATTCATGACTTTGACGGATTTGTCAATTTTCTTGATCAAACCGCTGAGAACGCTGCCGGGACCAATCTCAACGAAGGTGTCCACGCCTTGAGCGATCATCCACTCCACGCTGTCATGCCACAGCACAGGGGAATAGACCTGCTCCACCAGCAAACCGCGGATGGCAGCCGCATCTTCCACCGGACGCGCCGTCACGTTGGCAACCACCGGTACGGAAGGTGCGTTGAATGAAGCCTGCTCCAGTTTGCCGGCCAGACGCTCAGCCGCCTCCTTCATTAAGGAAGAATGGAAGGGGCCGCTGACTTCCAGCGGGATGGCCCGCTTGCCGCCGGCTTCCTTGACTCTTTCTGCAGCAGCTGCAACGCCTTGAGCCGAACCGGAGATGACGATTTGCCCCGGGCAGTTCATGTTCGCAAGCTCTACGACATGCCCCTCTGCCGATATGCCCTTGCACAGCTCGGCCAGGGCCTCCCGGTCTGCGCCGAGAACGGCTGCCATGGCGCCTTGTCCTCCGGGAACGGCAGCTTCCATGTATTCGCCGCGTGCTCTAACGATCGACACGGCTTCTTCGAACGAGAGCACGCCTGCGCACACAAGCGCACTGTACTCGCCCAGGGAATGGCCAGCAACGTAATCCGGCACGATTCCTTTGCCGCGAACGGCTTCCAGATAAGCCATGCTGGTTGCGAGCAGAGCCGGCTGCGTGTTGACGGTTTGCTTCAAATCTTCATCAGGGCCATTAAAAATAATGGAGCTGAGCGGAAATCCAAGCTGAGCATCCGCGGTTAGAAATAAATCGCGTGCGGAAGGAACCGCATCATAGGCGTCTTTTCCCATTCCGACGGACTGAGCGCCCTGACCCGGAAATATAAATGCTGTTTTACCCAAAATCGTTGGCTCCCTTCTCTTCTTTCACTAGTCCTGTTAAATCCATTCGGTTTACCAGATGAGTACGGAGGAACCCCATGTCAATCCGCCGCCAAAACCAACCATCAGCACCTTGTCCCCTTCTTTCAGGCGGCCGGACTCCTGGGCTTCCACGAGCGCCAGCGGCACGGAAGCGGCCGAGGTGTTGGCATACTTGTCAACATTGATGACGACCTTCTCCTCCGGAAGCTCCAATCGCTCCATGGCCGACTTGATAATCCGGATGTTCGCTTGATGAGGAACGAATAAATCAATATCTTTCTTGTCGATGCCTGCTTTGGATAAGACGGCTTCCGTGGCAGTGCCCATGACCCGCACCGCAAACTTGAACACTTCGCGGCCGTTCATGTAAATGTAGTGTTTGTTGGTGTTAATCGTTTCAGCGGACGCCGGCAATCTCGAGCCGCCTGCCTCGATATACAGATGGGCCCCGCCCGCGCCTTCCGCGCCCAGATCAAACGCCTGGAAGCCGCGGCCTTCCGGCACTTCGCCGACGATCGCCGCTCCGGCGCCGTCACCGAACAGGACGCAGGTGTTGCGGTCGGTATAGTCGGTAATCCGGGACAAGCAGTCCACCCCGATGACCAGGGCGTTGTTGTACATGCCCGTTTTCACGAAGTTGGTGGCAGTGGCCAGGCCGTATACAAATCCCGAGCAGGCCGCGGACAGGTCAAATGCCGCTGCTTTCTTGGCTCCAAGCCGATCCTGGAGCAAACAAGCGGTCGATGGAAAGAACATATCCGGCGTAATGGTCGCCACAATAATCAATTCCAGATCCTCAGCCTGCATGCCGGCGGATTTCAACGCATTCACAGCAGCGTGATAAGCCAAATCCGAAGTCGCTTCGTTCGGCGCGGCAATATGCCGCTCGCGGATTCCCGTCATCGAGACGATCCATTCGTCGCTAGTATCTACCATTTTCTCTAAATCGCTATTGGATAAAATCTTTTCAGGCACGTATTTGCCTGTGCCAATAATACCGACCGGACGCAAATTGTTCATTTCCTCACTCACTTCCCGCTGATTTCATTCGAAATACTCTCTACCAACCGGTTCTGCAGCGCCGTACGCGCTTGACGAACCCCATTCTTGATGGCGTTCGCATCCGACGAACCGTGGCTCTTGACAACCAGGCCGCCCAGACCAAGCAGCGGCGCACCGCCGTGCTCCTTATAATCGAGCGTCGATTTCAAGCTGCGAAGCTCCGGCATCATCAACGCGGCCGCCATCTTGGTCTTAAGGGACTTGCCGAACTGCTCCTTCAACAGCGAAAAGAGTGCACCGGCTGTTCCTTCAATCGATTTTAACAGAATATTGCCCGAGAACCCGTCGCAAACGAGCACGTCGCAAACGCCGTTCATGACATCGCGCGACTCCACATTGCCAACAAAATGAATAGGCAATTCCTCAAGCAACGGATATGCGTGCTTCGTCAATTCATTGCCCTTGCCCGGCTCGGTACCGACATTTAACAGCCCGACGCGAGGTTTGGCGATACCGTGCACTTTCTCGCGATACAGGCTGCCCATCAGCGCATACTGCTGTAAATGCTCCGGCTTCGAGTCCATATTCGCTCCGAGGTCCAAGGCGAGCATCCCCTTGCCGTCGAGCGTCGGAATCATAGGGGCCAGCGCAGGGCGCTCAATCCCTTTCATCCTGCCCACGACGAGCAATCCGGTCGTCATGAGCGCTCCCGTGTTGCCCGCCGAGATCATGGCATCCGCTTCGCCTTCCCGAATCATCCGCCCCGCCACAACCATCGACGCATCCTTCTTCCGGCGCACGGCCTTAACGGGCTCATCCTCCGCTTCGATGACTTCGCTCGCATGAACCACCTTCAGATTGGACGGCTTGTCCTTCAGAAGGGCTCCAATCCGGGCCTCATCCCCGACGAGGATGATCTCGGTGTCGCTCCATTCCCGTGCGGCAATCAGCGCGCCGTCGACGTTGCTCTGGGGGGCATTGTCCCCGCCCATCGCATCAACCACAATTCTCATGCCAAATTTCCCCCTTCACTTATGTCATTCTCCTGCAGATCGGTAGATTACGAAATTTCCCTGAAACACCATTTCATCAGCGACATAAGTAAACACTTCCACCTTGGCCTTCCCCTTCTGGCCGGCAATGGACCTGACGTAGGCTTTGGCAATGCATTTCTCGCCGAGGCGCACCTGTCTCAAAAACCGTATATCCGCTGAAGACGTCAAAGCGATTTCTTCATTGATCACGGCAATGGCAAGCGAATTGGCCTGAGCGAACACATAATGTCCACGGGCAATCCGCGTTTTGCTGAAAACATGTTCCTCACGGATTTCAAATATCGATATTCCGCTCTTGTCCAACTGCAGGTCAACGACATCCCCGATCACCTCTTCAAGCGACAAGGAACGAACCTGGTCATAGGAATGCTCCGCCATCTGCTTCATTCGCTCACGGAGCTCCGGGATGCCCAGTTCCATACGGTCAAGGCGTATCGTTTGAATGCTTACTTTAAGCTGGCGAGTCAACTCGCGGTCCGTAACAAAGGGATTCTCGTCGATCAGCTGAATCAGCCGCTGGTGACGGTCTTTCTTGGATAAACGATCGATGACGAAACAACTCCTTCTGCCGCTATGGTAGCCGCCAATCTTCAAACATACTTATATGTAAATTAGTCGCAAATATTAGAACCTGGTACTAATGTTAAGTATAAATCATGTCACGTTAAAAAGAAAGAGGGACTTGAGACAAAAAAAATAGCACCTCACCAAAGATGAAGTACTACTTATTTAGAAACTATTGTTTGATGATCTCTCTTGCTTTATACGTTCCGCACACTTTACATACGCGATGAGCAAGCTTCAATTCACCACATTGCTCGCATTTCACCATGCCTGGCACAGCCAGCTTAAAATGAGTACGACGCTTGTCACGACGTGTTTTGGACGTTCTACGTTGAGGTACTGCCATGTTCCCACCTCCTTATCAATTCAACCCGCTGAACACGGGTGCCATATCCATCATCATTTAAAGAAGTCCTTCAGTCCGGCTAGCCTAGGATCGATCACTTCCGTATCGCAGTCGCAGGAGCCTTCATTCAGGTCCTTGCCGCAATTCGGGCAGAGTCCCTTGCAGTCGGCTTTGCAAACCGGAGCTAGCGGCAGGTGGAGCAGAAATGCTTCTTCTACATAGGGAGTGAGATCCACACTCTCACCCTGCACGTATGTAGTATCGTCATCCTCATCCTGAACCACAGATTCAGGATCTTCCACCGGCTGGAACACTTCATGAAAAGGGATGTGCACGTGCTCGCTGATCGGCTTCAGGCAGCGGGAGCAATTCATCTCCAGCTCGCCTTCTAATCGTCCGCGAACATCCACCGAACCGGTAACCGACGGAGTTGCTTTCAAATCCACGTCTAGTGGCTTAACCGCAACAATATCCTTCCGGTCCTTAATGGCATTGCTTACATCCACGGTTTGATGGAACTGTAACGGTTGATCGCTGGTTGTCAATTTACGAAATTGAATTAGCATATCCATCACTCCAAACAAACAAAGATTATTATACCGATTCCCAGAGAGTTTTGTCAACAGGATAACCCTAACAACCTCTATATTGTTACCCGATATTTCTCTTCATACTACCAGAATTATAACACTCCCGGGAGGGGCGCTTATGGTTGTAGGAACGTCATGCAATTATGTTATATTCTAATCAAGGAGTTGAAACGAATGAAAACGGTTGGCATAGTCGTTGAATATAATCCCTTACATAACGGTCATGTACTGCATTATCGCAGTTCCAAAGAAGTATCGGGGGCAGATGCCGTCGTCGCGGTGATGAGCGGTCCGTTTCTCCAGCGAGGCGAACCTGCCATCGCTAGCAAGCGCGCTCGGGCGGAAATGGCCCTTGCCATGGGCGTTGACCTGTGCCTCGAGCTGCCGGTAACCTATGCCGTGCAGCCTGCGGAATGGTTCGCGTTCGGTGCGGTAGCCATTCTGGAAGCTACGGGGGTCGTGGACTGCCTTTCCTTCGGATCCGAAAGCGGGACGCTGGAGCAAATCCTGCCGTTGTCCCGTTCGCTCGCAAACGAATCCGGCGAGCTTCGATCCGAAATCGAAAAGCGCCTCCGGGAAGGCATGAACTTCCCATCTGCCTACGGCGCTGCCGCCGCTGTCCTTTTCGGTGAATCCGGTCCTGCAACGGCAACGACAGAGCTGCAAGAGCTGCTCACGCAGCCGAACAACTCCCTGGGGCTGCACTATCTGATCGCACTCCAGCGCCTCGGCAGCCGCATTACGCCCTATACCATTCCAAGAGTAAGCGCACATTACCACGATCCGCTGCCGGGAACGTCATCCATTGCCAGCGCAACCGCCATCCGGAACATTATTCTGTCACAAGGCTTGGAAGCGGCCAGACCCTATATGCCGGAATTCACGTACGACATCATGGAACGGGAAATCAAGAGCGGACTAGCTCCGGTCCATTGGGAGCAGTTTCGCCAGCCGCTGTTCCAAGCCCTGCTCACGCATACACCCGCTCAGCTTGAAAGCTTCCTCGAAGTAACCGAGGGCTTGGAGCATCGTGTTCAGCGCTCGCTATCGCAGCTGGAACAGCCGACGGTTGACGCCCTTCTGGAAGCCTTGAAGACCAAGCGCTATACGCGTACCAAGCTTCAACGCATGCTGATGCACATCATGCTGAATCATGACAAGGCATCGATGAATCGTGAAGAGCTCGCCAAAGGTCCGGGATATATCCGGGTCCTCGGCTTCAGCGAGACGGGGCGTTCGCTGCTGAAACGAATGAAGCGAAGCGCTTCACTCCCCGTCATTCATCAGCCGGCTAAGCTGGAGCATCCTCAGCTGGAGCGTGACCTGGCGGCAGCCGCCGTCTATGCTAACGGGCAACCTAGGCCCCAAATCGGAAACTACTACAGCGATTACCTGCTGCCGCCGCTCACCCCTTAGGCGGCAGCTCCTCCAAATAATCCACGGCATCCTGCAGGTCATCGACCGGGATCAGCTTCATATCCGTTTTAATCCGGTCCGCGCGCTTTTTGGCCTCATCGTAATTTTTTTGAGGCACAAAAAAGATATCGGCTTCCTTCCGGTCGGCAGCCACGATCTTGTGCTTCACGCCGCCAATGGGGCCTACGGCGCCTGATTTATCGATGGTACCCGTTCCGGCTACCCGGTAACCCTTGCTTAAATCCCCTTCGGTAAGCTGATTATAAATCTCAAGGGTGAAGATCAGTCCGGCTGACGGTCCTCCGATGTTGGTATTCGCAAAGTGAATGGTGTGATCGGGATCAGCCGGCTCCACATTCTGCATCGTGGCAATCATGACGCCTAATCCCGGACGCTCCGCGCCGGTCTTCTCATCCTTTATACTTACAAGCTTCACCTGTTCCTTCACGGTTTTCCCCTTGCGTTCAAGCTCCACGGAAACCTCTTCTCCGATGCTTTTCCCGCTTAACAGGCTGGCAATCTTCTCATTATCCTCTGCAGGCTGACCATCGATCTTGATCAATTTATCGCCAGGCCGAAAATGCTCGGCATTGGCCGAATTCTCGGAGATCGACATCACGAATACGTAAGCGGGCTCGATGCTGTAATCGATTCCGGCCTCCTGATAAGCGGCTTCCATCGCGGAAGACTGTGAAGAATTCATATAATACACTTGCGTGGCCGCATACTCGTCCTTGCTCTGATCGCCCATTTTTTCAGCCTTCTTCACGACCTCTGCATTAGGATTAAACGCGGACAGCATTAACAAAGCCATATTGGCATAGCTTGCCGACACGGTAGTCATCATGAACGTACCCTCTTCCGCCGGATCGCCCTTCTCGACATTGATCATGGGACGAACCTCTTCGGCACTCCCGGGCTGGTATACAAGATAAGGGGTCGGCATATAAACGACAACGTACAGCATGACCCCGACCAGCAACAAATACAGCGCAATTTTTAAGCCATTCGGTTTTACGGACTTCTTCATGGTTTTCCTTCCCTCCGCCTCATATATCCAGCCTTCCACCAAGTTTGGTCTGACGGTTGTCTCCTCTGCATAAAGTTGTACTAGCCATGTTTACGCCGAAAGGAGATTCCTTATGAATAAAGACAACGCCGTCAAGTCATCCAACGGACTGTGGAACACCATTCTTCTCGGTGCCGCCGCGTTCCTGCTTGTACTGGCCGTCGTCAGCGCGCCCGAACCCGCCTTCCAAGCCACCCTGCAAGCACTCAAGCTGTGGTGGAATATCGTATTTCCATCTTTGCTGCCTTTTCTCGTGCTGGTGGAAATACTCATCGCTTACGGCTGGGCCCACGGGGTTGGCGTACTGCTGGACCCTATGATGAAAAAAATATTCAAACTCCCCGGTACTGGCGGCTGGGTTCTTATAACAGGAATGACAGCCGGGTTCCCGGCAGGCGCTCAGGCCGCGGCCGGCATGCACAAACAAGGCGAGCTCCGTGCCGTTGACGCCGGCAGGCTTGCCGCTTTGGCCCATTTTTGCAATCCGATGACCATCCTCGTTGTCATCGGAACCGGCCTGCTGCATAAACCGGAAGCCGGTTATCTGCTGCTGATCGTCCACTGGATATCCGGCCTGCTGGCCGCATGGACATTCAGTCTATTCAGCAAATCGCCCTCTGCAGATGCCGGAAAGCAGGGCGCACCCGTCGATAATGACCGGATGAACGAATGGGCGAAGCGTCCGATTCTTCGACGGGCAGCCTCCGCCGCGCTGGACGCCCATCGACGGGATGGGCGAAGCTTCGGCAAACTCCTTGGCGAATCCGTTACCCGTTCGGTGCAGACCTTAATGATGACGGGCGGCTTTATCTTGTTCTTCGCCGTTCTTACTAGAGTATTGACCGGCCAGCTGCTGCCCCAGCTTCCATCCTATCTTGTGCCAGGGATATTGGAAGCCCATCTGGCTGCCCAATCGATCAGCTCCTCGGTGTTTCAAGCAGGGGCTCTGCAGCTGGCAGTCCTGTCCGCCGCACTGGCATGGAGCGGAATCAGCGCCCATCTGCAAAGCCTGTCGCTGATGCGGGAAGCCGGTCTCTCCTGGCGTTACTTTATGGCAAAGCGATTCCTGCATTCGATACTCGCCTTTGTCATTACATTGGCCATATGGAAACCGGTCAGCACCCTTTCCGCGGGCATCGTGCCGGCATTCCGAACGGAACCGATCAATCATGCCGATACGGAACAATTTTTCAATTTTTGGAGCGGACTGCCTTCTTTCCTGCAGGTTCAAGGCATGATCTGCTTGTTATTAATAGCGGCTTTCTGGCTGTGCTCCCGTTTTATCGGGCGTGATCCCCGCTGAATTTGCGGCGCAACGCCGCATCGACCTCGGGGCTGACCAAATCTGTAGTGTCGCCGTTAAAATGCGCGATTTCCTTCACAAGACTGGAACTCAAGAACGAATATTTCGGATGCGTCATCATAAAGATGGTCTCCGCATCCGGATTCAGCTTATGGTTGGTGGATGCCAGCTGAAGCTCATATTCAAAGTCGGTCACGGTCCGGATCCCGCGTACGATGACCTGGGCGTTCTTCTGACGGATATAGTTCGCCAAAAGGTCGCGGAAGCTGTCGATTTCCACATTCGGCAGATGCGCGGTCGCCTGTCTCAGAAGGTCCTTACGCTCGTCCACCGTGAAGAGCGGGTTCTTGCTTAAATTATTGAGTACGGCCACGATCAGCAGATCAAACTGCTTCGAAGCACGTGTGATGATGTCCATGTGTCCCATGGTGACCGGATCAAAACTTCCCGGGTATACGGCAACGCGGTATGTACTAGTATTCTCATTTGTCATCGTGTAATTCCTCCTCATCAAGCTCCGTCGCTTGATCTTGCGCTGTGTCATAACGATATATCGATATGGCGGTTTCTCCGTATTTCGCGGTTCGGATACAATGAAAATCGCCAAATTCCTCAGCATAATTGTAACTTGATTCGTATTCCAATACCACCAGGGCTGAATCCTGCAGCAGCCCTCGCTCGGCCATATCCAGCATCAGTTCATCGCCGTTCTTGAACCTGTACGGCGGGTCCAAGAAGACCAGATCGAAGCCATAGCCTCGCTTTTCAAGCGCTTTAAGCGCCCGTGCCGCATCGTTGCGATATACCTCTGCGCTTTCCTCAAGCCGGGCCGCTTTCAAATTATCCTTGATCGTGCTAATGCTTTTCGGTTCCACATCAACAAAAACAGCACGATCCATCCCCCGGCTTAACGCCTCAATGCCAAGGCCTCCCGTGCCTGCGAACAGGTCAAGCGCGATTCCTCCCTCAAAGTAAGGGCCGATCATACTGAATATGGATTCTTTCACTTTATCCGTCGTCGGACGGGTGCTTGTACCCGGCACGCTTTTGAGCGGCCGGCCTTTTGCACTTCCGGATACTACTCTCACTGCTTCATTCACCCGTTTCATTATCTATAAATTAGATGCCCAGACAACGCCATGGACAGTGATTATCGTAACACAATCATCCCATATATGAAAAATGAAACGTAACAGCTCCCAACTTTTTTTCAGAGCAAGGTATATTTCTGCACCAGCCGGGCATCCTTGAAATATCGACATCAATGAATGTCGTAGACAACCGCGGAGAAGACTTACGTTTCCCCATAAGCTCTTCGTCCGGTTTCTCCTCTCCCATGAGGGAGTCACTTCGGTGGCTCCCGAACAAAAGCCCTGTAATATCAACATTCTGTTACGGGGCTTTTGTTCTTTTTTTATGTTCAGCCGCTCTACATTGAGCGGCTTTTTATATTTTTCAGTCCCGCGGTCTGTTGGTCCAGCAATCCATATGCGTAATGAAGCATAACCAATCCCGCTATGCGAACGTTCATATTATATAAGAGCATAATGGGAGGAATTCATGATGGACCTGCTATTGTACGCAGGAATAGCTTGCCTCTTGGTGACAGGAATCCTATCTGGAGCGTTTACAACGGGGTATCAGCAGAGAGGCAACTTCTATGCCGATTCCAAGGACGACCGCGCATCCAGAAAAAAGGCGGCCAACTGGTTCTTTCTCGCGGGAATTGTATTTCTTGCAGCAGCCGGTATTGTATACCTTCTGTTCCGTTAACGACTTATCTTATATGTCGGGCCGGGACAAATTCATCGAATAATTGCAAGCTTAATCTGCAAAACGCCCCCATCCGGGAGCGTTTTTTTGTTCCTTTTTAATCAACGCTCCCCTAAATCTTGCAGGAATAACGCCTATTTTGTCGAAAACAATGAGGTTGTTTGAAAAATATTCCTATTTGTACAGTAAAGAGAGGTCATGTAAGTGAAAAGAACGTTGTATGTTCTCCTGTTGTTCAGCATGCTGGCAGGGCTTGGTTTTGCGGGGACGACGCAAGACATCGCTTCTGCCGACGGGGCCGAGCTCCGGATCCAAGACATTGCCGGAAGAAACACCTATCTGATGAGCGACGGCTCCATGTGGTCCCTGATTGACGGGCGCCACGCCATTCGAACACCAGGTAACGTCGCAGCCATCAGCGGTTATGAATACGGCGGCATCGGCATGACGCAGGAGGGCCGCTTAGTAGAGTGGGACATCGGCAAGGGGCCCCAGGTCGTTCCGGGAACAAGCGGCGTGAAGCAGATAGCCGGTTCCTACTGGCTGAAGTCGGACGGTACCGTATGGGCCGGCGATGAAAAAGCGAAGAACCTCAGCGGCATATCGCTGATCGCCAATGCGGATCAGGAATTCGCTGCATTATCCTCCAATGGAGAGCTGCTGCTCCAGGATAACTACAAAAAGGGGCAGTTCAAAAAGCTCGGGATCGTGGAAAACCCGGCAGCCGTCAAATCCATGACGGTACACAGCGGACGCGTTGCCCTGCTGCATGACAACGGCGACGTTGTCGTGTACGAAACGTCCAACTTCGACGATAACGGGCGGATCATACCGGTTACCGTGGCCCAGAATGCAGCTCATATCGTCTATGCATCGAGTGAGCCGACGGATCTTCTCATTGTAACGCTCCAGGACGGAAGCGTATGGACTACCGGCGAGTATAAAGACCGCTGGAAACTCAAAGAGCAGATTACCGGACTTAGCGGGATCGTAAAAACATCCATCTATGGGGATGCAAAGGATTTGTCGGAAGGCTTTTATGCGCAGCGGAGTGATGGGAGCTGGGTACATCATAAGGAGGGACAGAATAAGAACATCGATGTACCGGTAGTCAAGAATTTGTCCGTTGCCATATCCGTTGCGACGCCTTATGTAGGAGAATCGCTGGAAGTGAGCATCCAGGAAACCTATACGAACGGGGCGAAAATCAAGGTACCGGTTAAAGACGCCGTCATCGATATCGAGAAGCCGTATTTGTTGAGTATGCAGAAGAATGGGATGCTGAAATCTGCCGGCGTTGGCAAAACGCAGATTACGGTAACCTCCGGCGGCCAGTCCAAATCAGTGACGGTATCGTCCAGCCTGCGCAACAATTTGAAATATGCAAAACAGGTCAACGGCAACGTCATGATACCGGCTAAATCCGTCATCCAGGCACTGGGCGGCACCTACTCGGCTAAAAACGGAAGCGTGGAGGCGAAGTTCGGCCAGACCCTGCTTTCGTTCAAAGCAGGCAGCAACCAGGCCAAGCTGAATGAAAGCACCATCCGACTCAAAGCCGCACCCGTGAACGACAAGGGCGAGCTGCTCATTCCGGCCTCCGTGTTATCCGATGCTCTGGGAGCTAAAACCACCTGGGATGCCAAGTGGAAGCAAGCGCAAATCTCCCTCGGCGCGGATGCGGCCATGACCGTCGTATCCAGCGAAACGGCTGGATTGATCAAAAAAGCGATGCAGGGCAATTTGGTTAAGTATATCGGCCGAACGTATTGGGTGAACGAATTCGAAGATTTGGAACGCTTCTCGAAATTGACCGTTACCGACATTTTGCCTGACGACAAGGGCGAATTCAACGTAATCTTCAAATCGGCAACGGGGAAAACTATAAAAAGTTATCCCATGCGGTCTTCGGAAGTGACGCAGCTGTTTGCGGACCGTTCCTCGTTACTAACTTACGATCCCTATAAAAAACACAAATGGTCCGCCTCCGTCTGGAAGCAGATCAAAGCCGGGCAGGTTTCCCTCGGCATGACGAAAGAGCAGGTACAGCTTTCATGGGGGAACCCGGCTGCCAAAGACATTACCTCCGGCGGCGGAAAAACCATTGAAACTTGGGGGTACTCCAATTTCAATATCGTATCTTTCGTAAACGGGAAAGCCATATTGATCATGATGTAGCATGAAGGGGACACAAATTAATAAAGCTCGTTATTCATAAAAAAGACCGTCCTAAGAAGCAGCAATGCCTCTTAGGGACGGTCTTTCCTTGTGACTGCTCATGGTGCCTGGTATTCTCTTATTGATTCATTGGTTTTGTTCGCTCAAAAGATGGATTAGATAAATGCGCGAGTAATGATCACCAACAAGATGAACAATACCAAAATAGCACCTACAGAAGAGCCATATCCATAGCCGCCGCCGTAGCCTTCTCCTACTCCGCTCACAACAATCCCTCCTTTTTTGAACATATCACATGTTATGTCGTTTCCGCTAAAATGAACTGGGCTGCCGCCTGTTCGCGATAAGAATAGTGAACCCGCCCAAATGCGCGCATCTGCGGGTATCTATACGCCGATTTTCCATGATTCCCATATGAAAGAGGCGTGGTGGAACCGTCGTTCAACCACGCCTCACTATAATTACTGTATTTTCTGCAGCTGCGGAACCTGTACTTTCTCATTCCGTTCGTTGTCATGGTCTGGATGCACGATTCGTCTGCGGCGATCGACCAAGCCTTCTTCTCCCAGCTCCCGATATTTGCGCATCCACACTTTCAGCCGTCCGATGTCTGATATTTGTAAGGCGGATGCCACTTCTTTCTTCGTCATGCCTTCCAGCCGCATGGCGACTGCCTTTTTCTTTGTTTCGAAACTGTAATGATGGAATGTCTGTCCCTTTTTCGCCATGATTATCACCTCTTTACTACCTATATCGGTTATCACCTGGCTACTTTCAATACCTGCGACCTATTCCGACATGCGCATCCTTTTAAGGTCTATAGAACCGACTGCATTTCCCCCTAAATAAATCCATGATATGGTATAATTTGGGCTAATACATTACAAGGAAATAGAGGGATTTATTTGTTTAAACTCATTATTTTCGGATTTTTGTTTTACATTTTCGGCAATCCGATAACGGCGATTCTGGTGCTGCTTCTTATCGTGTACGTGCTGGATCGCCGTTTTGTCGGGGTATTTCCCAGTGTGACGAAGCCGTTCAAGCGTGCAAGGGCTATATCCAAGCTGCGCAGACAGATTGCGGTCAGCCCCAGCGACGTATCATCCCGGCACGAGCTTGCCCGATTGCTGCTCGAGCGTCGCAAGTATGGAGAGGCCCTAAAGCTCCTGGAAACCATGGAATCCAGTTTAGAGGATTCCGCCGAATTCTGGGACGATATCGGAAGCGCGCGTCTGCATACCGGCAGCATCGCTCAGGGAGAGGCGGATATCGTCCGGGCCCTTCAAATCAATCCGAGGGTCAAATATGGCCGGCCTTACCTTAGGCTTGCCGAGGCGTTTCGGGATTCGGATCGTGAGAAGGCACTCCACTATTTGGAGCAGTTCCATGCCATCCACTCTTCCTCCAGCGAAGCCTTTTATTTGCTGGGGTATATGTATCAATCGCTGGGAAGGGCCGAAGATGCCAAGAAATCCTATCAGGAATCGATGGACGTGTATCGCTCGCTGCCCAAATACAAAAAACGGCAGGAACGCAAATGGGCGGTTCGAAGTTGGTTCAGGAACTTATTCTAAGCGTTAATAATGGCTTAAACCAAAAGGACGTCCGTTAGAGGTCATGGGACCCGGGGACGTCCTTTTTTTGATGAGAATTTCCGT
Source organism: Priestia sp. BR_2 (assembly GCF_041954005.1). NCBI lineage: Bacteria > Bacillati > Bacillota > Bacilli > Caryophanales > Bacillaceae > Priestia > Priestia sp. BR_2. The sequence goes on from NZ_JAVFHM010000328.1 coordinate 32,152, forward strand.
TTCTTATGCAAGTGGCTTGTACCCAAGCCGGTTTAACTGTTCCGCGATCACCCGGTACCCTCGGCCATTCGGGTGTAAACCGTCCACCGACATCAGTTCCTTCTCTCGGCCAGAAAATTGTGCGTAAATATCCGCAACGCGAAAATAGCCGTCGCTCAACCCCATCAAATGCCGATTGAACCGAATCACGTATTCCGTTGCCTCCGTCCAGGCCGGATATGGATTATACAGACCGATAGCGCGAATAAAATAAGGCTTGCTGGCCGGTGACTTTATTTTGCGGATATGTTTGACGATATTAGCCACATGGTTCTGGCATCGATACAAGGCGGTGTCCAGCACCTCCCGATTCGGTCGACCTCCCGTGGACTTCACCGCACGAATCAGGTCATTGCCGCCGATCGACATCGTGATAATCTGGGCCTGCTGCAGATGATAGCGATACGTTGGAAGCTGAACGACCCGATCGTATAATTCATCCGAGGTTAATCCATTGACCCCGAGATTCTCATGGGCCACGAATTGGCGAAGCTTCTCCTCCGCCATCCGACGGTATAACGGAACAAAACCGCTGCCAGGCATCGCCCCAAACCCAAAGGTCAAGGAATCGCCGACAGCGGTATAATGGTACACCAACATGTTCACCCCCTGCCCCGCTCGTTACGACATTATATGAGGAATGCCTCCTGTGCGAAACGGGTATATGAACTTGAATGGCAATTTTAATTCCAATCGGAGACGCAACATGCATCCATAGGAATGACTATTCTTCGGATTCCTCCACCTCATAAATGCAGCGGAATCTTTCAACGCCCGGGTACTTCTCTCCCAGGCTGTAAACCTCGAAACCGATACTGCGGTAGAAGTTCACGGCCTCTTCGTCCGTTTCCGCAATGACTCGTTCCGGTTTAGGCTGCACCTCGAGGAGCAGCTCCAAAATCAACCCGCGTCCGTATCCCTTCCCCCGATTCTCCGGCAGGACCGCTAAATGCCGGATGATAAGCTCGTCCTCCATCACATCAAAACCGATGACTCCCAGAAGAAGTCCGTCCTCCTCGTAGCCGAACAACCGGCTGTCGCCGCCCTGATAAAATGCGGCTGCCTCGTCCACCGCCTCCGGATCAGGGAAAACCGAGTAACTGAGCAGCTCCTTGATTTCGGGCTGCGACGCTTGCATCGTTATATCTTTAAGCATACCTATCTCCAATCTAAACTCATGTAGGACTACAGCATCTTCTCTGCGCTGATCCCCAGCTTGCGCAGCAGCATGGCCGCCTGCGCTCTTTCCTCGTCAGACAATTCGCTAAGCACCTTCACCATCAATTCCTGATGCTGAGGAAAGATGGCCTCGAAAAATTCCTTCCCCTCTGCGGTCAGCTCGGCATAGATCACGCGGCGGTCCTCAGCGGAAGCCCGGCGAACAAGCAGGTTTTTCTTCTGAAGCTTATCGACCACGTATGTAATGTTACCGCTGGAGATAAGCACCTTCTCCCCTATTTTTTGCAGCGGCTGCGGACCTTTGTGGTACAGCACATCCAATACCCCAAATTCGGTGGAATTCAAACCGTGGCTGTTGATGCTTCGATGCGAATGCGTCATCACTGCGTTATAAGCTCTGGCCAGGACTACCAGCAAATGCAGCGGGTAATCCTCGTGTTCTTGAAAATCCGACATACTTCACCCTCCGAAAGATATCATGTATTTAAGGTTAATGAACGCCGGATCAACTGTCAAATGTATTCTTGGCCTGCATGCTCGCGGAATGCAATATCCGTACCGAACCGTCCCGGCAGCCGATAATCGCTTGGTCGGCCATGCCGATGAACAGACCATGTTCAACCACGCCGGGTACAGTGCCTAAACGGGAGCTCAATTCCTCCGGCCCTGAGATTTCCTGAAATCGGCAATCAGCAATATAATTCCCGTTATCCGTTACATACAACCCTTCATCCGGCTGACGGCGCAATTGGACCGAACAACCAAGCTGTGCCAGGGATCGAATCGTCCACTCATAGGCAAAGGGGACAATTTCAACCGGCAGCGGAAAAGCGCCCAGTTGAGCTACCGCTTTTGCCTCATCCGCCACAATCACGAGCCGTTCGCTGTGATAAGCCGTGATCTTCTCGCGAAGAAGGGCTCCGCCTCCTCCCTTGATTAACCGCAGCTGATCATCCAGCTCGTCAGCCCCGTCGATCGTCAAATCCAGGCGATCGATCTGGTGCACGGGCGTCAGGGGTATTCCTTGTTCCATCGCCAGCTTCTCCGAAGCGTCAGAGGTAGCCACGGCCTGGATCGAGAGACCGGACCTGACCATCTCCCCGATTTTGAGAATGGCGTAATAGGCGGTGGAGCCTGTGCCCAGACCGATCTTCATCCCGTCCTGAACATACTTGGCGGCATGCTCAGCCGCTATTTTCTTCATATTCATTTCACTCGTCATAGGACCCGCTCCTTCGTCTTAAGCTGAATCAAATGTTATAATATGGGGTACAGTGATCATTTTCATGCCAAAGGAAAGGATTATGCCATGCGAACAGAGAACCAGATCAAATCCAAAATCAATGAACTTTCGATGCAAAAGAAAAAACTGCAAACCCGACTGGCAGCTCTCGAAGAGAACAGCCCTGAGCGCGCTTCCCTTCTCAATCAGGATGCCCGTCTTGACGACATGATTACCATGCTGGAATGGGTGCTGTTTGAACCAAGCGGTTCCTATCATATGTAATAAACGGCGAATAAACGGCAGGGGCGCACATTTGCGCCCCTGCTTTTTATTAAGGTTATAGAATACACCATGTTACAGCAGAGCTGAACACTTCTATAATCACATGGTTTTTTCTTAAGATCTCAGAAAGTATGAACTTCGAAGCATGGGCCTTCCTGATATCGCAAGAAAAACGTCCTATACATGCGGTCTGTCTTCTAAGAATGTACGTCGATAGAGGTTTTTCTTAAGATCTCAGAAAGTATGAACTTCGAAGCATGGCCTTCCTGATATCGCAAGAAAAACGTCCTATACATGCGGTCTGTCTTCTGAGAATGTACGTCGATAGAGGTTTTTCTTATACTTGCGCCTCCTTCTCCTGCGTGAACCGCTCCAGCCAACGGACATAGAGCTCTTCATTCTCGGGAGAAAAGCAAACGAAATCAACCCGCTCCAGCCGGTTATCCGGCAGATCTTCCTCAAGCAGCTTCGTCACCGCCTTTAACGCCACGTCACATGCCGGAGCTTTAGGATACTCGTAGATACCCGTGCTTATATTAGGAAAGGCGATGCTTTTGGCACCGACCTCGATTGCAAGCAGGAGACTGTTGCGGTAGCATTCCGCCAGCGTATGCTCCTCGCGCCTTCCGCCGCCCTCCCAGATCGGGCCGACGGTATGAATGATATGCTGGGCAGGCAGCCGGCCTGCTCCTGTAATCACGGCGTTGCCTGGCGGGCAGCCGCCTTGCTGCTTGCGTATTTCCATGCACTGCTCCATGATCTCCGGCCCTCCGGCGCTATGAATCGCGCCATCCACGCCTTTTCCGCCCAGCAGTCCCGAATTTGCAGCATTGACGATAATGTCGCCCGTCCATGTCGTTATATCGCCTATAAAGACGGAGACCGATGTCCTTCCGATTTTAAATGTTTTCATTTCGGAAAATCTCCTTTCGGTCTTTTATTTCTCTATTACCCCGCAAGAGGGTGGATTGACCCGGTTCGACCTATTCTGTCCTCGCCTTTTTTTTCGCGGCTGCAGACAGACGGTCGGTTAAGCTCTTCTCCTCCGGCCCCTGCAGCGCTTCCTCCACGGTCCGATAAAACATCAGCGTGCCGGTGTCCCTGGCCTTGGTCAGATGATGAAGAAACACGTTGCCGGCTTGCTCCAGCTTCAAGTCTTCGGATTCATTTCTGACCCGGCAAAGATATACCTTCATCAAGCCTTGCGGATCGCGAAATTCCATGACGCCGATCGGACTCAGCGTCCTTTTGTCCTCCTCGGTGAATTGAGGCGTCATATAAACGGTATATTCCGAAGCAGGCGGAGGAATGTATGCTTCCCGCTTTTTATCCGCAATTAATTTGGAATTCATAAACGCGATGTAACCCGCTGCCGCGAACAATAGGATGCAGGCAGCGATTGCGATATTCTGCATGAATGTCTCTCCTTGTACATAATCAGTCCATGAGGCATCAACCTAAAAATCTTCTGTTATATAAACACCCGCAATACGGCAATAGCCAGTAAATGCAGCGGATAAAACGAACGCCATACCCAGCGGCTCACACGGACGGACTCCAGTTTTCTCCATACATGAGGGCCATAAGCTATCACGGCCGTCGGGATCACGCTCCACATCTGCAGCTCCCAATCATTAAGGAACCAGAACAGCAGGTTCAATAACATATGAAGCGGAACGAGCCAGCCGGCCTGAGCATATCGGAAAATCAAGATCAACAGCAAGCCGTAGGCTCCGTAATCAAACGGAAACTCACTCATCAAAGCACAGGCTGCAACAACCACCATCCATGATAGCAGCCGGGAATCCGATCGTTCCAGCACATAAAGAACCAAGGCTCCGGCCAACAAGGTTACGACCACGTTCAGCCCTTCGGGATCCAGCGCAAGCTGGTACGGAATTTGGGAGACCGCTGCAATAACCGCCAGCCGTGCGATATACTTGGGTCTCGATGAAGTGTAGCGGTGTCCCTGCACGAGAGCGTAAACATAGATTGGAAATGCGATGCGGCCGATGATTCTCCACATCTCCTGATGCGGAAAAAACACAAGCCCGATATGATCAATCAGCATCGTCAGCATGGCGATCCACTGCATGATAACCCCTCCTCGCACGGTAAGATGAACATTCGTTATGTATGTGGAATCGATATATCTATTATGGGTTGCAAACAGGGGACTTGCAAGCGGAGAAAAGATGAAGAATTGGGTATCCGGCATCCATGTCCGTTATCCTATATAATAAGAACAAAGGCAGCTTGAGGACGAAGGAAACGCTGGTTTGAATCCTAGTATCAACATCTTCTCAGATGGAGGTGACTGCCCGATGGAAAAGAAAAAAAACAACATGGCCTTAGGCATATGCATGGGGATCGGCGTGGGCGTGGCGATTGGAGTGGCAATGAATAATATTGCTATTGGCATAGCAATCGGTGTTGCCATCGGCATATCGTTCGGCTCCGCCATGACAAACAAGAACAAAAGGCCGCCCCAAGAATAAACGAAAACGCCAAAGAACAAGGAATAGACCACCCGGCTAGAATCGGGTGGTCTATTCGGGTTCCGTCAAACTTACCTCATGACTGCAAGAATGGACCGGATGTTTCCGTTACGGACTTCATGGGCCCACTTGCCCGTAAGGAGGGGGCCATCAACCTCGAAGGTGTCTCCTCCCGCCGTCGTCAAGGTGAACCGCTGAATCGCAACGCCGTCCTGTCCGAACGTATTTGCCGCGCGCTCGCTGCGATACGTTACCTTGACGGAACCGAGGAAGGTGAACGACACCTCCTGCCGCTCGTCAAACAGCCAAGCCGGAAGCACCGGGTTCAGATGAAGCTGGAGCTCGTTGTCCTCATAACGGAATACTCTTTTTCCGGCCATCATCATAATCCACATGCTTAAGAATTCGGCCGTCGATCCGCTCAGCCTTGCCACAAAACCGCGTCCGTGCACATGGGGATCCGGATTGACGCTGCTGGCGATGAACGATGAATTTTCCAGGGTGCTGCGTCCATAAACGGCCGGGTCCAGAAATGGGATAAGCGATGTTTTGATTTCCGAGAAAAACTCGTCGTACAGTCCCGCTTTTAATAAGGAAAGCAGGTATTTATAGGTCATATGCAAAAATACGGATTCCCGCTCCAGCCAGCCGGCCGTGAATGCGCGGATGCGTCCGATTTCATCGCCTTCCCCTTCCAGGCTGACGGACGTCTTATACATCCCCAGCGCGGCATCATATAAATCGGAAGCCTTGATCCGATCATACATCGCTCTCGCCTGGCCTTCATTGGCGAGCTTCATTCCACGGGCCGGGGCTTCGAGAAAATGCGGAAGCGCATATGCTTTAAATTCCAACACTTTGGCGGCAGGCAAGCCATAGCGGGTGATGACCGGGCTGCCCTCCGCATCCCGGATTTCTTCGAACCGCTCCGCTTCAAAGCGGAAGTACGTTGGAACGATTCCGCCTCCCAGCTGCTCGGCACGCTGAATCCCTTCTTCAATCTTGTCCAGGAAAGCCGCGTATATCCTCTTTACGTGTTTCACCGGAATCTCGACCTCCAGGCCGCTGATGCCGTATCGGACGGATGCCCGATAAGACTCGCGCTGCCCAGCTACCCGATCCCAATATCGGAAGGAGTCCAAAACGCCGGTTTGATATTGCTGCACGGCATCATATACGCCCTCTAAATAAGAGGCGATTTCCTCCGGCACCATCACCGTATGATGACCGAACCGCTCGGCAGCCTCCACAATGAATGCCACCATACGCTTCAATTCCATCGTTTCGCTCATCCCGGAGCCGAACAGACCCGGCAATCCGTTCATCGCGTCATTCCAGCCCGGCTTGTTTGCCTCCATTTCAACGCCCATCCCGTAAGGATCGAGCGTTGCCATTTTATTGAGGGATAACGAGATCATTTTGACAAACAGATTCGTACGGTAAATGTCGCCTTGTCCGCCATTCACCCGCAGCCATTCCGCCGCGTTCCGCTTTCTGCCGAGCTTATTCAGCTTCTCCTCGTCCTCCAGCAGCGCGCCGTACTGGCGAACCTTGCCCCGGCTGATCACGACCTTCTCGCTCCGTGGGAGCACATATACCGGGCTATCAAAGAATGTATAGGCATTCTCGCCAAACAGCAGCTCTTCATATCGGTCGGGATAAATATCCAGGAAACCATCAACCAAATCCATGTTATAGGTCCAGTGGTCCGACCAGAAGCCTTCGCCGAACGAAGCCGCAAAATGCTGTTCGGATATCGTCAGCAATCCCGATAAGAACCGTTCCTCGTCGATCGCCAGCCGAATGCCTTGATCCGATATCGCGTTAATGATTTTGCCCGGGGTGAAATCCCCGGCGCATGCCTTCATGAGCTTATCGTAATCCTCCCGAGCCGCGGAGGCTTGCAGCAGCTTTTCCAATTCCCCCTCCATGCCTGGGGCTACTCGAAACCTCGTGCCTTCTACGCTAAGGGGATTATAACCGTCGGCTTGAATGAGGCTGAAGAACATCCGGATGTTGAACGTGCCCACCTTCGGATTGAAAAACACATCATTTCGGCGGTTCTGATTCATGTCCCGGAAATTGCCGTTCCCTTGTGAATAATATTCCGGGGCCAGCGAGAAAAAGTTATAGTCCCGCTCCGGATCCCCGTGCTTGCGGGAATAGAGGTGGACGACCGCGCCTTCCTTCCCGTTATCGAATATGAACGGATAACCGCCCCGCAGGAAATTGTCCAGATAGGACTGCCGGCTGTATTCATCAAATACAGGCAACCCTGTTTGGGTAGCTACGTCATCGGTTAATTGCCGGGTCAATGCCGATGCCTCCTTCCGTTTATCGAGGATATAGGCAGGCGAGCACAAATCTTTCGAGCGTTTGTTGATTTTGCCGATATCGTTCACATGACCAACCAGCGTATACACCGTTGCCGTCTCCCCAGGCTCAAGCCGCGCCGATAATCCGCTGAAGCCGCATGGCACTTTGTTCACAGGATACGGCGTGGCTTGCGCCAAGGATTCGATCGAACCCGCGGCAAATCGATCGGGGTGGATCAATGAAGTGTTTCCGCCGAATATCAGCTCAAAATCTACGATCGGTTTGATCAAATTCCCGTGCTGATCAAACGACAGATAGAAATGGCCGTTCGTAACTTCGGTAACCTCTGCCTCATCATGCGTACTGGAGCGAACCTTATAGAATGGTATGCCCCGGTCCAGATTCTTCACTTCCATCCAGCTTCGCAGCAGATTGCCGACCTCCTTGTACCCGCTGTTCTCGACGCCGTAAGGCAGAATCTCCGGCATACCGTCCAGCAGTTCAAGCGATTCCGTCCGGGCCCCGATATTCGTCACGCTGACCTGGCGGACGAGCGCGGCAAAATCTTCACCGGGCAGCTGGAAATACGACACCGATGTTCGAAGCCCTTTATCTGCATGCTCCTCCTCGATGACCAGCTCATTCTGACGAATCAGCATCGTTCTCCGTGCCTTCGTGTCCGGCTGAAAGGATTGGAACGGCTCATATACGGCCGGCGTCCCGGCCATCTTGATAAACGTGCGGAAGCCGGTGGCGGATACGTTCTTATACGAGATATTGGCCGGCGAGAATTCCATGATCGGCGAATTCTTGTCGCGTATGCCGAAACTGCTTATCCCTTGGCCCCGATTGACGTAAAAGGTCCACATCGGTATCCCCTTCAATCCGGCAATCCCCGGCAGGAAGCTGGAAAACGGCTTGGCGAGATCATACTGCTCGATAACAAAGGCATCCTTCTCAAAACGATAATTGGACATGTTCAAATCCTCCTTAAATGAGTGCATCATTCGCTGAAATCAAGAAGCCGCCCGTTTCGAAACCGGTTTCGAAACGGGTTAAAAATGAACCCTGCTCTTTAGGTTCACCTTAGGTGACCGGGCGGCAGGACTCCCGGATCATTAATTCGACTGGCAGCATAACCGACTTCACGGCGGTATCCCGCTCTTCGATTGAAGAAAGAAGGATCTCCGCGGCAACCTTGCCAAGCTGCTCCGTATCCTGGCGGACCGTCGTTAATGCAGGGGTAATGTAGCGGGACATTTCAATATCGTCAAAGCCGATGACCGACACGTCTCCCGGCACGCTCAGGCCATGGTCCAGCACGGCTCGAATCGCTCCAAGCGCGAGCAAATCCCCAGCGGCGTAAACGGCTGTCGGCCGATCCGCGAGCGCAAGCAGCCTCTTCATGGCTTCGTATCCGCTCTCGGTGGAGTAAAAATCGCTGCCGGTTATGTACTCTTCCCTTAGGTTCAGATCCAGCTCACGCAGCGCTGTTTCATAGCCATGTTGGCGCTGCTCGCCTGCAAACGTATTCAATCCGCCCGAAATATGGGCAATGCTGCGATGTCCAAGCGAGTGCAAATACCGGATTGCCAGCATGCTGCCTCCGATATTGTCGGAGTAAACCGAATGCACGTGCTCCGGTGACGAATCCAGAATGACGCACGGAATGCCGCTATCCAGCAGCTCCTGGAAATCGGGATCATCGTTGCTCGACAGGATGACCACAACGCCGTCGACGCCCCTGATTTTGCAATGCTCCACGTAACTGCTTCTTCGGCCGCCGACATCCTTGGAAATGAACATCAGGTCATACCCTTTGGATACGGAGATTTTCTTAAAGCTTTCGATGACGGCTCCAAAATAGGGATGCCGAATTCCGGCTCCCGTGGCTTCAACAAAAAGAATGCCGATAGTCCAGGATCGCTTGGTCGTAAGTGACCTGGCATTGGCGTTTGGAAGATACCCCATTTCCTTCGCGGTTTCCAGGATCTTGACCCTCGTCTTTTCCCGGACGTCCGGATAATTGTTGAAGACTTTGGATACCGTCGTAGGCGAATAACCTGTTTTCTTCGCAATATCGTAAATCGTTGTCAACCTTGGAATCAGCTCCTGCCCTTCGCCGACATAATCTAAAACCATCTCTCTGGTATTAAATTCTACCTGTGCCGGCAGGCACTCGTCAATGTTATTCCGCACATCCGGGCAGGAGCTAAAACTCCCGGTTTTCCAAATGACAACGGCTAGGACAAGCTGGCGGAGGCGTTCTGCGCTTTAGCGGAATGATCCGTTTCCTGATGCCGAATCATCAGCATGCAGATCAGCGCAAGCAGCATGCTGCCGGCGGCGCAATAAAACAGGATCGAATACCCCATTCCGTCAATAAGCTTGCCCAGCAGAGGCGGCGACGATATCGCCGCCAGCGAAGATACCAAATAGTACATTCCTGTCCGCGTTCCGATGCTGTCCTCCGATCCGGTCGATACGATGAAAGGGTAAGAATTGATATTGATGCAGGCCCAAAACAATCCGCCAACGGTCAGCAGTACGCGAAGCAGCAGCAGCGATTCTACCCATGGGACGAGCGCAAAGACAATCAGCAGCCCGCTGACGCCGATCAGGATCAGCCGTTTCTTCCCGAATTTACCGCCAAGCCATCCGCTGGGAATCGCAAACAGAACGAAGGCGAGCGAAAAAAACGTCAAGGAAAAGGACGCCTGCGATTCCGTCAGCCCCATCTCATTCTTCCCGTACAGCGTAAACAGCGTCTCAACCCCTTGGTACGCCACGAACCAGAAGAATATGGCCGCCAGCAGCAGCACCGTCGTTCGATTGATTTGGCTTTTAAAGGAAATTTTGGCTCTGGCGGCCGTCTGGGCTTGATAGCCCGGAGCGTCGCGTTTCTCTTGGATGAACGTCTTCAGAATGAACAAAGAGACAAGCGTTACGCCGGCAGCTGCAATAAAAGGCAGCGACGCATGGGCGCTGTAAAGCACCGAGCCCACGCCAAATGCCAATATGGACCCCAAGCCGCCCATAAAGTTAATGATGCCGTTGGCTCTGGTGCGCCGCTTCTCTTCCGTTATATCCGGCATCAATGAAACGGTTGGCGAACGATACAGGCTCATGGCCAGGTTCATGAGGACCATGAACAACAACAACGTCGCCATTCCGTTATGAAACGGAATCATGGCCGTAAACAAAGCGCCTAGCGGCATTCCGATAAGCAGGTAAGGCATTCTTCTGCCGTACCGGGTGTGGGTACGGTCGCTTCGGCTTCCAATCCATGGCTGCAAGAACAAGGCAAAGTAATTGTCGATCGTCATAAAAAAACCGATCCATGCGACACTGGATATGTAATCCTCCAGAAAGTAGGGCACAAACGCATTGTACAGCGCCCAGGTAATGCTAATGCTGAAAAAGCCGAATCCCAGCAGCCATGTTTTCCTCACAAAGTCACGCTCCCTTGGTTTGCAGCAGTCCGTTCAGCACATCCGGATAATCCGTAATGATGCCCGCAACGCCCGCATCCATCAACTCTTTCATCCGTCCCTCGTCATTCACGGTCCACGGATGATAGGCGACGCCATGCTGCTTCGCTTCCGTTACCCACTCCGGTAGAACCGCCCGATGGTATGCGTGCAGGGCATCCGCTTTAGCCAATTTGGCGTATTCCCACGGCTGGTACAGCCCTTCGCCGTACAGCAGCCCGGTACGAATTTCTGGATCAATAAGTTTGCATTCCACCAGGGAATAATGATTGAAGCTCGAAATGACGATTTGCTCCGCCATGTTGTAATGCCTTACAGCCTCAATCACGCGCTTTTCCAGCTCGGGATATTGGATCGTTCCGTTCTTCAGCTCGATATTAACAATCGTGCCGCGGTTTTGGGTTAATTCCAGCAGCTCTTCCAGCAGCGGAATCCGTTCGCCTTGGAAATCGGCACCAAACCATGAGCCTGCGTCCAGCTTGGCCAGCTCGTCGTATGTATAATCCTTGACAAGCCCCTCGGCCCCCGTCGTGCGGGCGACGCTCTCGTCATGGATCAATACCAGCTTTCCGTCCTTCGTCATTTGGACGTCGGTTTCGATCCCGGTAGCTCCCTGCTCCAAGCCTTTGGCAAAGGCAGCCATCGTATTCTCGGGGCATATGGCCGATGACCCGCGGTGCGCGAAATTGATCAATTGTGACATTTGTACTTCCTCCTGAGTGATTAAGTTTTGGTTTTGTACTATAAATATAGCTCGCAAATGTTAGAGCTATGTTATCATTCCATTTTTCATATTCCACATCGGTTAATGAAACCCTGTCATGTCCTAATTAATTTTTCAAATGATTGACCAATTTGCATGTCAGGCATATAATTGTTTAGACAAGTATTTTTGAAAACCTGAAATGAAAGGTGTGACTTTTTCTTGAAAATACCTAAACGCAACCCTTCCATCGGTTTTCATCTGGGTTACACCTATCGGCGCGCATCCCAATTGTTTGCCAATGCCCTGAAGCCCTATGACATCACCCCCGAGCAATGGCTGGTTCTGTACCACATCGGCGAGCACGAGGGCCTGAATCAGAAGGAAGTTGCCGCCAAAGCGGACAAAGACCAACCCACGACAACCCGTATTCTGGACCTGCTCGAGAAAAAAGGATACACTCGCAAAGCCGTATCGGTTAACGACCGAAGAGCTTTTCAGCTCTTTTTGACAGATACAGGCAAGGAACTGATTGAAGCGACCACAGCCATCGAAAGTCAATGCGGAAGCCAATTAATCGAGGGCATTGACGAGAAGCAATTGGAGATGTTCTGGGACACACTCTCGCGCATCAATGCCAACATACACAACTTACACAACAACAGGAGAGATGTTCCACATGAATGATATCAACACGAAACAACCGCTATGGACCAAAGAATTCATCACGTTGATGGTCAGCAACCTTTTTCTGTTCCTGACCCTGCAGATGATGCTGACCACGCTGCCCGCATACGCCAAGGAGGCGTTCACGGCAAGCCCCTTGCAGGTGAGCCTCATAACCAGCCTGTTCGCCTTCAGTGCGATCGCGTCCCGCTTCGTATCAAGCAAAGCGCTGGAAAAAGGAAAGCTGAGGCTGCTGCTGTACGTCGGGCTGCTGATTTCCCTGGCAGCCACGCTCGGTTATTACTGGGCGAGCGGCATAGCCTTCCTGCTGCTGATGCGCATATTGTTCGGCATCGGCTTTGGGATGACAAGCACCTCGTTTCCAACCATGGCATCGGATGTCATTCCAATCAAACGCTTGGGCGAGGGCATGGGGTATTTTGGGCTATCCACTACGCTTGCCATGTCGATCGGTCCCATGATCGGTTTGACGCTGCTGCAAAGCGGCGGTTTCACTCCGCTCGTGTTCATCACGGTCTTCATCAACCTTCTGATCTTCCCTCTCGCCTACCTCCTGACATCAAGAGCGGCTAAACGGAACGCGGAGCGCCCTGCAGCGGTTCAACCCCTAGTTGAGGATAAACCGAAGGCCTCCTTCAACAAAAAGCTGATCCTTCCCAGCGTCCTCAACTTTTTGATGTCGATTACGTACGGCGGATTGCTGAGCTTCATGGCATTGTTCGGAGCGGAGGCTCACCTCCGGAATCCCCAGTATTTTTTCTTGTTCAACGCCATTGCCATCATTCTCGTACGGCCGTTCTCCGGCAGAATTTATGACCGGTACGGACATAAGGCGCTTGTTATACCCGCTGCGATTCTGATGGTATCCGGCTTGCTCCTGCTTACCTTCGCCACATCGACGGGATCCATGCTGTTATCGGCGCTGTGCTACGGCATAGGCTTTGGGGCGATGCAGCCGTCCATCCAGACCTGGATGATTCAGGAGGTTCATCCGCTGCAGCGCGGCATGGCCAACGGCATGTTCTTCAACTCCCTGGATTTCGGCGTGGCCATCGGCTCGATCGCGCTCGGCGCCATCGCCAAATCCACATCCTATGCCATCATGTACCGATACTCGGCGATTGCGCTCGTGCTGTTGATCCTGATTTATATCATCATGCAGGCAGCCGGCAAGTCGCGTTCCCAATCCACCACGGCAGTCGAGGACACCGAGGCTACCGTGGCAGGTTAACGAACAAAGTGATAACGAAAAAGCTTCGTCAGCCGGGATGATGCTTAGCCACAAGGAAAGGGATCGGCCATCCAAACGGACCCGGCATATGAGAAAAGGTCTTGTCCATTATTTATGGACAAGACCTTTCTTTTTCAATCCTTGCGGTTTCTTGAAATCGACCCGGTATGAATTCCCTCCGGAATCGTCTTCTTTTGCCTCCGGCTTCACCGCGAATAACGTAAGCAGGCCGCCTACAGCCGCCACGGCTGCCAGCGTGCCAAACATCACCCAGTGGTTCGCGCCCAGCAGGAGAGAAACGACCGGCGGCCCCAGCGATACCCCGATAAAACGCATGCTGCTGTAAAGCGAGGTGATGGTGCCGCGCTGCTCCTTCTCCACGCCTTCCGTCAGCAGCGTATCCATGCACGGCAGCACCATGCCGATCCCGATACCGCCAAGCGTCATCATTCCGACGACAAAATAGATCTGTTCGCTAAAGCCGGTGACGATCAGGGAAGCCGTCAAAATAACCATGCCGGCGAAACCGGTCCACTTCTTTGCCGCTTTGTTTTTGCCCGTAAATTTACCGGCTAAATAAGAAGATAGGCATAATAAAGCCAGTGGAATTGCAAGCACCAATCCTTTTACTACGCCATGTAATTTGTAAGTGCTTTCCAGCGTCTCCGACAAATAAAAAAGAACGCCGAACACGCCAAACATTGCGATGCCGCCGATGGCGAATATCGCATACAGCCATCTTCCCTTCTCATGCAAAACCCCCTTGGTTTTTTTCAAAAACTCACGAAGGGATTGTTTATCATTGTTATTCGACTTTGGCGTCTTCACGAGAAAAATGACCAGCACGAGTGAAATCAGGCATAGAACCGGAATCGATATGAAGGGCAAGAACCAGATGAAGCTTCCCAGCAGCGCACCCAATATCGGACTGACAACCTTACCGAACGTGTTGGAGGTTTCGATGATTCCCAGGCTTTTGCTAACCTCTTCTTCCTCTTTGAACATGTCGCCGACAAGCGGGATGACGATCGGGAAAGCCCCCGCTGCGCCGATTCCCTGTAGAAACCGGCCGGCTAATATGACATAATACGCCCCTGTCCCGCTTAGCAGCCAGGCAGCTACCGCGGACACAGCTCCGCCTAACGCCGCAATAATCAAGCTCGGGATGATGATCTTCTTTCTTCCATACCGATCCGACAAATACCCGGCGATCGGAATCAGCAAGATGGCTAAAACAGCATACACAGTTATCAGCATACTCACTTTGAAGGAGCTGATCCCTAAAACTTTGGAAATTTGCGGCAAAATGGGAATCAGCATGGAATTGCCTAACGTCATTATGAGTGGTATGGATGCTAGGGCAACCAGATCCCATTTCTTGTTTTCCATGAGAGAAGACCACCTTTGCGTTATCTGTCATCCATATTGTAGGTTCTTTCGCCCAGAATATGCATGACGGCAAGGTGGCCGTTTTTTCCCATATGCAATTTTTCCTTAATCATACTTTAAAGCCGGACATCAACTGACGAAGCTTGCCAGACATCACGTTAAGATCTTCAACGGAATTTGTGATTTCTTCCATGGACGCCAGCTGCTCTTCCGTTGCGGCACTGACGCTTTGCGTACCGCCTGCCGTCGTCTCCGTGACCTCCTGGATTCGACGGATCGCGTGAACGAGCTCCCCGGCTCCCGAATTCATCTGTTCGGTTGCAGCGGTGACGCTTTGAATCTGCCCGTTCAATTCGCCGACCGACTGCTCGATTTCCTTAAAGGCTCGCTCGGCTCCTTGCGCCACGTTCATGCCTTCGGTTACTTCGCGGGTTCCCTGTTCCATCACGCCGGCCAGATTCACGATGTCTTGCTGCAGCTCGTGAACGAACTGTCTGATTTCGACGGAGGAGTTCGATGCCTGATCAGCCAAATTCCGGACCTCTGCGGCGACGACCGCAAAACCTCTGCCATGCTCGCCAGCCCGAGCGGCCTCAATGGAGGCATTCAAGGCAAGCAGTGAGGTCTGCTCCGCAATTTCGATGATGATCTGTCCCATCGCCCCGATGTTGGAGGCCTTCTCTCCGAGCGCACGCACGGATTGCGCAGATTGGTCCACGCTGGTACGGATGCCTTCCATCTGGGTTAGCGTTTGTACAAGTGCCTGTTCCCCTTCAGCCGCAAGCTTGTTCGCCGCTGCCGCCAGCCCGGAAACGTCTTGGGCTGCAAGCGCGATATGCTTCATGCCTTCCGCCATATCCGTAACGGTCGCCGTCGTTTCCTCCGTATCCTGCAGCTGGTTCTCTACCCCGGCAGCCAGCTCTTCCATAATCCCGGACGTTTGGTGGGAGGCTTGACGGATTTCCTCTGTCGTCGAATGCAGCGTCGAAGCAGCGATACCCACTTTACCTGCAGTATCCTGCACTTGGACGACCAGCTCCCTGAAGCCATCGACCAATTTATTATAAGCATCGGCTACATCCCTGATTTCATCTTTCGTTGTAATGTGTAATCGGGTAACCAGATCACCCCCGCCTTCGGCAATCTTCAGAAGCTGACTGCTCATCTGGTTCAACGGACGGATCGAACGGGTCAGGAGATAGCCCTGTATGGCAAAATAAACGACGGCGGCCGCTCCGATCAGCATGATGATCAAATTCTGAAACCGGCTGCTGGCCGCAATCTGATCAGCCTGCTTCGCCAGGGTTTCATTTTTATGTACCGTAAACTTTGCGATCAGCTCGCTAAATGACTTGCGCACTTCCCGCTCCTTGTTAAAGGCAGCTTCGTACACCCGGAAAGGGACCGCCTTGTAAAAACCGGTGTCATACCCCAATTTGTTCAATACCTCGGCAATGGCCTCGGAGTATACGACATAACCGGCTTCAATCTCGTTAAATACCTTCTGGTCTTCTTCTGCCGTCATTAAGCCTTTGGTTTCGGCCATGAGTTTGACGACGGACTCCTGTTTCGATTTCAATGAATCTGCAAAGGTCGAATCACCGGTCAATAAGTAGCCCCGCTCATCATTGGAAACGCCAGTCAACAGGGTCTCCAATTGCGTCAGGTTATAAATGACCTTCTGGTCCTCTTCAATAATCTTGCTGAACCTCTTCTCCGTCATATTCGATGTGATAAACGCAATGATTACGATAACCGCCGTAACCGTCGCAAGTATCGTAGACGAAAGAATTAATTTTGTTTTTATCTTCATCCGCAAGCACCCGACCTTTGATATAAGTAATATACCCCCATTCCTTTTTTCGTCAAATTTGTGTCAAGAGTGAATAGGCAGGACTACCGTGAAATCGCTTAACTCGAAAATAATTGAAAAAAATTTATTAATCACCGGTCAAATGTTGATAAATTTTGGATAACTCCCTCCTTATGGTATAACAAATGCCATAAATTACTTACAATACTACATTCCATTTTTTACCTCCGCTATGAAAACGGGTTTGTCTTTCATATAGTCATCATGCAAAAAGAGGCCCGCCTGAGACGGGCTCAGGCAGACCTTTTTCCTTTAAGCTTGATCGGAGATAAAGTGACTCTTCTCCCCGATATGATAGACATGCAGTTTATGCATGGCACGCGTACATGCCGTATAGAACAGCTTACGATCGCTTTCCCGGTGGTACACGTCCTCGGCGCCGTTATAGATAATCACCGCGTCAAACTCCACGCCTTTGGCCAAGTAGGCGGGAACCACCAGCGTTCCCTTTTCAAAGGCCGGCGTGGTTTTGGTGATCAAGCGGGCGGAGATATCCGCCGACAGCTGCTGATGTACGCGCCTGCTCTCCTCTTCTGTCCGGCAGATCACCGCAACGTATTGGAATCCCTGCTCATGAAGCTCGCGGATATCGGATACGATCGCGCCATGAAGTTCTTCTTCATCGTTCACCCGAACGACTCGAGGAGCTTCGCCTTGCCGGTTGAAAGGAACGATCCGCTCCCCGCCCGGTATCATTTGTCGCGTGAAGTTAACGATTTCATACGTCGACCGGTAGCTTTGGGTCAGATTAATGACCTCCGTATCCTCTTCGCCATACAGACTCACCAGATTCTCCAAGCTTCCGAGTGCCTCTCCATGAGCATAAATGGCTTGGTTGAGGTCCCCCAGCACCGTCATTTTGGCCCGCGGGAACAAACGCTTCAGGAACTCCAGCTGAAATGCGGAATAATCCTGAACTTCATCGACGATGACATGGCGTATCGACGTATTGGTACGGAACCCTTGCAGCAGTTCCTTCAAATAGAGAAACGGCGTGGCGTCTTCGTAAAGCAATGCTTTGTCGTCCAGGGACGCAACGGTAAGATTGCATATTTCATCCCAATGTTCCGGGAGCGTCTCCAAATTTCCCGCCGCCCGGCGGAATAAGGATTCGTCCGTGTACAATTTACGGTACATACCCTTGACGTCCACATACCGGAACCGCTTGATCCAACGTCGAAGCGGCTTGAGCCGGCTGCTGACCACCATTTTCGCAAGGACGTCTTTTTCCTTATCGAAATCGTCAAACGTGTCTGCCTTCCGGTTTTGCTTGCGTCTCATCGTTTGAAAGGCCCGTTGGTAATCCTCCGTATCCAGCAGCTGGATTTGCTCCTCTACCCACGGGGCATCTTTCTCGGTCTGGGCAAACTCCGACAGGCGCTTAAGCATCCATTCCTTCATCAGATCAATGCGGCCAGCAAGCTTAACCGCCGAATCATAGCCATAGAACTGCGATGCCATCTCCTCCGAGCTGACAATCACCTTCCCCTGGAATACGACCGGCTTAAAGAGCATGCCTCCCTTTTCCAGCAGCTCCTTGTATCGTCTGATGGTGTCCAGATAAGCCCCCGAGGATTTATACGATATGCTCTCCAAGCGTGCCCGGTAACGCGGCGAATCATCCGCGTTCAACAGGGTTTCCGTCTGAGTGAACACGTCTTCGAGATCAAACTCCTTACCGAGCCGGTGCTCCAGATAGGACTGGAAGGTCGTCTGCTGCATATTGTCCTCGCCGAGCTCGGGAAGCACCGTGGACACATAGCTGTTGAACAGGGGATTCGGGGAGAACAGGATCATCTGGTCGGCCCGGAGCGTCTCCCGGTACTTGTACAGCAGATAAGCCACCCTTTGCAGTGCAGCCGAGGTCTTTCCGCTTCCGGCAGCCCCCTGCACGATCAGCATGCGGGTTTTGTCATTTCGGATGACCGCGTTTTGTTCCTTCTGAATCGTAGCCACGATACTCTTCATGCGGTCATCCGCGCTATGGCTGAGCACCTGCTGCAGCAGTTCATCTCCGATGGTCACGCCGGTATCGAACAGCACCTTGATCTCGCCGTTATGGATGACGAATTGGCGCTTAAGCAGCATTTCGCCCTTGACCGTACCCGAAGGCGTCTCATATTGGGCAGGGCCCGGCGCACCGTCGTAATACAGGCTAGAGATGGGTGCGCGCCAGTCGTAAACCAGAAACGTCTCCATCTTTTCGTCCAAAAAAGAACCTGTTCCCAAATAAATGGTTTCGGTCTCCGCAGTTCCATCCTCCTGAAAGTCAATGCGTCCGAAGTATGGGGATTCCACCAGCTTCCTGTACTTTTTAAGCAGCTTGCTGGACTGCAGATGAGCATGCTCGCGTTCGGCGAGCACCTGCGACTGCTGTCTCAGGTTGGTGGACGTTTCGCCCAAATCGTCCGGGTTGCTGAAGTTTACCGTAACTTCGTCCCAGAAGTCCTTCCGCATGTCAATGACGACTTCACGGATATCGCCGACGCTCGCTTCCAGCTGGGATATTTTATTTCCGATTTTTGCTGTTACTTCCGTTACCCGCGCCTGTTCCTCTTTCCAATCTTGATCGCTGATAGCCATTTGTTCATCCCCCTAATATACCGGTTGACAGCGTTAGTTAATCGTGATAAAATACAATTGTGATATTCTAACCACATCTCAATAATTTAATGACAAAGCATTGTTAATTATAGCAAGCTGCCGTACATAATTCAACATGGAATTTCAGTAACCGACCCGCCGGGGCGGTTTTTTTTATGTTCATATACCATACCATTCCCGAGCCTCAAATGCCAAACTTGCTGCTTGCTGAGATGTATAAAAACAGCCGATCAAATGTGAAATCTTGATCGGCATCCTCATGGCGAGCTCCCTTATTTTCGCAGCCACGAGAACATGGCATCCTCTTGCTCCTTATCATCCACGACTCGGCTGATTTGATCCGCCACCCGATTCAACCGGTCAAGCTGATAGCCGTAGTCGTACATGGAGGCGGCCACCACCGCCAGCCGGAGTCCGCCGGGATTTGAGCCGGGCCCGCACATCACCTGCTCCATGAAAGCTTCATTGTTCTCCGCCATGGTCTCGGCCTCATCCTCGTTCGGCTTAAGTTTATCTTCGAATTTCCACAAAATATGCTCATGGTACTTCATTAACCGCTCCAGATTGTGATCAAACTGTTCGTCGATTTCATCGGATCGATCCGCCTGGAAATAGTGGTTCTCCACGGCATCCAGCACTTCATACCCCTTGCGAAGGGATTGGAGCAGCTGCTTATACACCACGAGCTGTCTTGCTTGACTGTATTTCGCCCGCTTCAGCTTCTTCTGCTCTTCCTCAAACAAATTGTATTTGTCGGACAACGATTTGATGGCCGATTCCAGTTCTTTCTTCTCCGCACGGTAGACCGAATCCTTCATTTCATGGGAGATCGCCGTGCGCAGCAGCAGCGACATTTTGCCAAATACAATATGAATCCGCGTGATGTACTGTTCCTTCGGTTTCGGTGGAAACACAAGAATATTGATGAGGAATGCAGATATGATGCCGATAATCGTCAGAATAAAGCGATTGAGGGCAAAGTCCCATTGTCCGGAAGCTTCCATCACGGATATGACCGTAACAAGCGTAAGTCCGATGGTCTCGCCCATTTTCAGCTTCATGCAAATCATGATCACTAGAATACAGACCAAACCGACGGAAATCGGTTGATTCGATAAAAAATACCCTCCGAGCATGGCCAGAATCGCACCGAGCGTACTGGTCTGCAGCTGGTCCAGAAAATATCTCCACGACCTGTATATCGATGGCTGCATCGCGAAAATCGCGGCGATGGCGGCTACGACAGGTGATTTAAAGTCAAACAGCATGGCTAAATAAAGAGCCAGCGTCACGGCTAGGCCGGTTTTGAACATTCTTGCTCCAAACGCCACGGACAGCCCTCCTTACGCAACCCAATTTCACGTCTATGCCTACACACCATGATACATACTCCTCCGTTTGAACCGCTATTACATGAATTACCCTTACGCTTCCAATGTTATGCAGTCTCTTCATTGACATCATCCGGGTTGGCCCGCTTCCCCATCCTTTTCTCGTAAGATCGGATCATGAACCCAAGCCAAGCGCAAGAAGCCAGGTATCCGCCAACGATGTCGCTCGGGTAATGGACGCCGAGATAGATCCGACTAAGTCCGATGCTTAGAATCATCGCGATGGAAACGGCAATCAACGTCCCTCTCCCCGCTCTGCTGTCAATATGTCTCCACAACAAGTAAGCGAGCACGCTGTAGAACGAGAAGGCTCCCATCGAATGGCCGCTGGGATAGCTGTATCCCGTTATTTCGATCAGGCGGTTGATGTCCGGCCTTGCACGTTGAAACACCCATTTTAATAATAAATTCAGAATAGATGAACCGAAGACGACCACAATAAGGAGAAGAATCTCCTTGCGGTGGCCCAGAATCCAATATAGCACGGCGATCACGATCAGGCTTAACACGATCACCGGTCCGATGGAGCCTATGAATGACAGCCCGATGGCAATATCCGTAAGCAGCGGATGTTCAAGGGCTTGTACCGTCGTAATGATCGCCAAATCAAGCGCTGCCAGGCTTTCCCGCTTTACCAGCGCCGCCAGAATGACAAAGCCGATGAAGCTGATCATCGATATGAGGAATATCCAGCGTTGTCTTCCTGAAGCAGGGTATATCTTCTCTCCGCTCAACTCTCTGTTCTCCTTTGACCTTGGTTCGAAACCGTGCGATTTGGTGAAAACAAGATAATATCATTTTCCTGTCATAAAGGAAAGTCCCAAAGGGATTACATGACAAATATCCCGTAGTCTATGTCAAAATCGCAGGGATTACTCTTTACGAGAATATATACCCAAAAGAAAAGGAGCATGTCATGATGAAGGTCCTAGTGGCCGGCGCGAACGGCCAGATTGGCAAACAGCTTACGTTTCTCCTGCATGAGCATGATGCCTATAGCGTAAAAGCCATGGTTCGGAGGGAGGAGCAGGCAGCCTATTATCGAGAAGCGGGAATAGAGTGCGTTATCGCGAATTTGGAAGGATCGGTCAAGGAACTGGCGGAAGCAGCACGAGATTGCCAGACAGTGGTATTCACGGCTGGTTCTGGCGGAGCAACCGGATACGACAAAACGCTGCTGATCGATCTGGACGGAGCCGTCAAGATGGTGGAAGCTGCCGAAGAGGCGAAGGTCCCGCGCTTCGTGATGGTTAGCGCGATTGGGGCCCATCATCGAGAATCTTGGAACGGGGACATCAAACCGTATTATGCCGCCAAGCATTACGCGGATCGAATGCTTCGTCACAGCAGCCTCTCCTATACGATCATTCGTCCGGGAGGACTTTTGAATGAGCCTGGTACCGGCCGCATTACGGCTGCGGAGAATATCAAGGGCGGCTCGATTCCGCGCGAGGATGTGGCGAAAACGATCTTGTTGGCGCTGGACGAAGAACATACCTTCCGGCGTTCCTTCGACCTGATTTCAGGCGAAACGCCTATCTCGGAAGCTCTATCGTCACTCTAAGAGCATTTCATATTCAAAAGCAAAATCGCCCCTCAAGCAAAAGCGATACCTTCGTATCTGCTAATGCTTAAGGGGCGATCTATCGTTCTATTCGAATCAGGACCGGATCGCAAAATAAAGAGAAGACATAGTGGAACTCCTTCTCGTTACGCACTCAACCGATCCTGGCATTTACGCGCCTGTCTTGTGCAGCATTCGGCTTCGCAGTATGTCTTTTACGGCATCCACCGCTTCTTCTACCCGATCTACCGCCACAACGATAGGAGCGTTGTCCTCATATTGACTGAAGGAGTAATTATATTTGGGATCATAATAATGCTCAAGCAGCAGCTGTATTCCCTGAGCATACCTTCCCTCCTCCAAAGACTTGCCAATTTCCGCGGCGATCGGAGTGTGGATTCGGTTCTTGATTAATTGAAAGGCCGCCAAATATTGCTCTTTATAAGCCGCAGGGTTGTAATCCTCCAGTATCTGGCGAACACGCTCCGCCATCGGCAATTCCAACACGATGGCTGCCCCCGACTCCTTCTTCTTCATCAGGAAATCGGGAACGACGATTTTGCCGATCCGTTTGCTCTCGGCCTCAAATAACAAATAAGGCGAATTTTCCAATTGCTTCAGCCGTTCAACCAACTCCGCATCGAAAGTCTTCTGATTGTTGGACGGCAGTCCGATATGCCCGAAGATCGAGCCGCGGTGGCCTGCGAGCCCTTCCAGGTCCACGACGGGGTAGCCTTCCTGCTGAAGCTGCCTTAGCACTGCCGTCTTGCCCGTACCCGTCAATCCGTGAAGGACAAACGCTTCCGCATCCAGACTCTTCTGCTCAAGCGTATCCAGCACATACTTCCGGTAAGCCTTAATCCCGCCCGTAATCCGATTGACATGGATATCCATCAGGGACAGCACCGTTGCAGCCGTTCGGCTGCGCATGCCGCCGCGCCAGCAATAGACCGCCTTATCTCCTTCGATCTCTTTGAACTGCTTCACGAAGCTGGGTAGCTTGGCCGACATGATGGCGAGCCCCCGCTCTTTGGCCGCATCCACGCTCACCTGCTTGTAAATCGTCCCGATCTCCGCCCGTTCTTCATCATTGAAGACCGGAATGTTCAGACTCCCCGGAATGGTGGAGTCCTTGTATTCCGAAGGGGAACGGACATCAATCAAAGTAATCTTCTTGCTGTTTTGCAGTTCCAATAATTCTTTTACGGTGATGTCTTGAAACATGTCTGTTCGCTCCTTTATGGTTACACAAACAAAACCCGGCTCATGTTACGCCTCAACGACAATGCGATTCGGATGGTCATGTACGACTTCTCCGATTCTGCCGGCTTCCAGCCCGGCTTGGCGAAGCTCTGCCAGTAATGGTTCGGCCTGCGAGCCGTCAACGGCAATGAGGAGTCCCCCTGACGTCACGGCATCGCACAATATCCATTTATCGATCTGGTCCATGCCATCCGGGAAATCCACGTCGTCTTTCACGTGTTCATAATTGTTTTTGGTGCCGCCCGGAATGACGCCCCCGTCGGCCATTTCCCGAACCCGTTCCAGAACGGGAACGGAAGGCTTTGAAATCCGGATGCCCGTGCCGCTGCCTTTGGCCATTTCGAGCGCATGGCCAAGGAGACCGAACCCCGTCACGTCGGTGCAGGCATGCACATCGTAAGGCTCCATCGTCTCGGCAGCCGTTTTGTTCAGTGCCGCCATGACGGCAGTAACGCGGCGAATCTCATCTTCAGTTAACAGATCCTTCTTAATGGAGCTCGTCAGGATGCCCACGCCAATCGGCTTCGTCAGAATCAAGGCATCGCCCGGCTTGGCTCCGGCATTGGTTCTTACCCGGTCCGGGTGAACGGTCCCCGTTACGGCAAGGCCGAACTTCGGCTCTTTGTCATCGATGGAGTGTCCGCCAACCAGGGTAACCCCCGCTTCCTTCAATTTATCTCCTGCACCTCTCAAAATATCCGTCAAGACCTGCTTGTCCAGCGTCGATATCGGGAATGCTACGATATTCAAGGCGGTCAGCGGTTTGCCGCCCATGGCATAGATATCGCTGATGGCATTCGCCGCGGCCACCTGACCGAAATCATAAGGGTCATCCACGATCGGCGTAAAGAAATCGACGGTCTGCACCATGGCCAGATCATCCGTGAGACGGTATACGCCCGCATCATCGCTGGTATCCAGACCAACCAATAAATTAGGATTCGGCTCGGCTTGCGGAAGCTTGCGGATGACCTGCGCCAGATCGGCAGGTCCGATCTTGCAGCCGCAGCCACCTTTGGAGGAATACGAGGTTAGTTTTATTTTGTCCGATTGACTCATCACGGATCTTCCCTTCGTCTTAAGAGTGATTTTAGGCAAAGCACATGCAACAACCCCGGCGTGGATGCTTGAATAACGTCTCATCTACACCGGGGATCATCTGATATTCATCCGTTTAGCTAACACTTGTTCAAGCACACAATATCTATATTATATGGAATCGGCTGCTTCAAGTCTAACGGTCTTCCTATTTCTTGCAATTACCGGGAATATCTTTCTGCAATGTGCCGGCAATGTGATATACTATTTGATTGGATATGTAAATAATTTCACGATACATCGGGGGAGTACAGATTATGAATCACTCAAGCGACGGTGGAAGGGCCTTGAATCATACGGATCGCAGAAGAACCGTCTGGCTCATCACCATCTTCATCATCATAGCAGCAACAGGCCTTACCTATGTGAAGTGGTGGCCTTACTACGATAAAGCGCTCAAAGCTATTATGGAACACAGCATCGGCTCTTCCATATTAGGCATGGATCCGGCCGATGCCGCCCCTTCTTGGCAGGCAGCCTGGAATTATGCGCTCACCTATTTTAAAGCGGTTTGGAAAGCGGCGGTGCTCGGCATTCTGCTCGGGACTCTGGTCCAGTCGCTGCTGCCATCCCAATGGCTGCTTCGGGTCCTTGGCAAAACGACCTTCGGCAGCACGGCGATAGGAGGAATCGCCTCCATTCCGGGCATGATGTGCTCCTGCTGCGCCGCACCGATCGCGATCGGTCTGCGCAAGAAAAAGGTGTCGGTCGGCTCTGCTCTCGCGTTCTGGATCGGCAATCCAACCATCAATCCGGCAACGCTCGTCTTCATGACGTTTGTTTTATCATGGAAATTCACCATGCTGCGATTGATCTTCGGCATCCTGCTAACCTTCGGCGTCAGCTACCTGGCAAACCGCTTCGCCAAGGAAGCGGATCCCGTGGAGATCGATGCGCCTCAGAGCACGGATCAAACCGATGAGCGTCCGCTGTGGAAACGCTGGTTAACCAGTATCGGGCAGATGCTGGTTCGGGTGGTCCCGGCTTACTTTATAGCCGTTCTGCTCCTTGGGGCCATGCAGGCATGGATGTTCCCGCATTTGGGAGCGGCAGCGGGGAACACGCTCTTGGCCGTCATCTTCTTCTCCGTGATGGGAATGCTGTTCGTCATTCCGACCGCGGCGGAAATCCCGATCATCCAGGCCTTTATGGCAGCGGGCCTGGGGGCGGGTCCGGCCGCGGCGCTGCTTCTGACGCTGCCGGCTGTCAGTCTTCCGTCTCTGCTTATGGTGAGGCGTTCATTCCCTAAAAGAGTTTTGTGGTTTGTTACTGCCTCCGTCGTCCTGCTTGGGATTCTTTGCGGCGTGGCGGGAATGCTGATTCTGTAGGCAGGAACCACTTTTCCGTTTATATTTTCAATTTTTATTTTTTCTTAAGGTAAACCATAGGCTTATCTGGTAAAGTGATAAAAGAATGAACAACTCATTATTATATGCAGTCGAAGGGAGTCAATCATTACATGAAAGATAACGATTTGCAGCCAAACCATCCGGGACAGCCCGAGGATGATCAGGGACAAGCCCAAGAGAAAGAGAATAACCAACAAGATCAAGGCGGCTTGCCCCATGAAGAAGAAAGAATAGATTCCACCTATCCGGAGTCCGACGAGCTGTACAAGGATGAGAACGAACACCCAGCCGTTATGCATTCGGGAGATCAACCGCATTACGATGAACAGCCACCTGCAGATGGCGGCGGCAACGGAAGCAAAGGCTGGATGATCGCGTCGCTGGTTTTGGCGGCTGCCTTAATCGTCGTCCTGATCGTACCTCCGTTTGCCAAGGGATCCGGCAATGAAGCTATAGCTAAAGTCAACGACGTTAACATTACCAAGGATAATCTGTACGATGAGCTTGTCAGCGTAGGTGGCAAACAAACGCTGAATTCCATGATCACAGAGGAATTGATCCAGCAGGAACTGAAGAACAAGTCCATTACGGTGACCGATGCCGATGTGAATAAAGAAGTGGATGCGCTGAAGGCCTCCTTCCCTTCCGAGGAACAATTCAATATGGCTCTGCAGCAAAACGGCATGACGCTCGACAACCTGAAGGAGCAGACCAAAACCCAGGTTGAGCTTAAAAAGCTGATGGCCGACAAAATCAAGGTAACCGACGAAGAAGTCAAAGAAGTGTATGACCAAAACAAAGAAAGCTTCGCAACGCCTGAGCAGGTTCGCGCTTCCCACATCCTCGTTGAGACCAAGGAAGAAGCCGAAGCCATCGTGAAGCAGCTGAAGGAAGGCGCTGACTTCGCAACGATTGCTAAAGAGAAAAACCAGGATGCAACCAAGGATACCGGCGGCGACCTGAATTTCTTCGGACGCGGCGAAATGGACCCCGCATTTGAAGAAGCGGCGTTCAAACTGAAGAAAGATGAAATCAGCGAACCGGTGAAGAGCTCCTTCGGATACCACATCATCAAGGTTACCGATCGTAAGGAAGCAACGAATCCTACCTTGGAAGACAAGAAGGAAGAAATCCGCAGCCAGCTTGAGAACCAGAAGGTCTATGCCGAATCCACAGCCTATATTCAAGAGCTGAAGGATAAAGCTACCATCACGAATACCCTGGAAGAAGCTCCTGCTGAAGCTCCAGCAGAAGCACCGGCTGATGCTACAGAGACACCTTAACACCTGCTGCGCCTTGAACACCAGGCAAAGCCCCTACCCTCGCGGTACGGGGCTTTTTTTTCATGCAAAATAAAAAGTTCTTTAAACCCCAAGCAAAACATGTTAGAATGTAAGCGTTATCAAATGTTGATCTTGGAAAAGGGGGAAGCAGAATGATGAAGCACGTATCGGAATCCCGCAACATGTATGAGGACTTCGTGGTGGAGACAGACATTCTGTTCTTTAAAACCGGATCGCACGGTTTGGTCAGCTTTCACGGCAGGAACTATAATATTAAAAAGAGAATGACTGCCGAAAAAATCGCATCCCTGCTGTCCGGTAAACAGTTCTATCATGTCGGCGGCAACTGCTACGTCAACGTAGACAAAATAACTACGGTAGAGCAAGGCATCGTTTATTTCGGGGAAAAGGCGCCTTCCGCTAAACATCTTCGCATTCCCAGATGGAAGCAGGAATCGCTGAAGCGCCTGGTTGCTGAAGTCAAACAGCCGGTTTGAGCGAGCAGCGGCGTATACCTTGAATCTGGCGCAGGACAAGAGAAGATCCCGTATCCGTTACATTCGGAGGCGGGATCTTCTTGCGTTGGCATGATTTTAGCAGCCTTTTTGTTCTTGGCGTCTGTTCTACATAGATACGTTAGCGACGCGGACGATTTCCTTCCCCAACGCGCTTCGGGTATATATGAACAACCCACATTATGGTAATATCGAATAAAATCTTATGTACATTCAAAAAGGAGTGGTCATGCATCGAATCCTATTTTGATCCGCAATACCCGGAAGCGTTTGCTGCCTTTTCCGTTGAACATTGGATAGCCATTGGCATATGCATCATCCTTGGCCTGCTGCTGTACCTGTTCAGGACTGCCATCGCCTCCAAGCCTTCTCTGCAAAAGACCGTAAGATGGGGCCTGCTCGCTGCCCTTGCGTTGCCAGAAGCTTCCCTTCATGTCTGGTATGTGTCAACGGGAATATGGGATCCAGCCACTTCGCTTCCCTTGGAGTTGTGCAGTCTGACCCTGTTCCTCTCCATCGCCATCCTGCTTACGGATAAACGCCGCTTATACCCGCTGGTTTACTTTGCGGGAATCGGGGGAGCCCTGCAAGCTGTATTAACCCCTAATTTGGGATACCCTTTTCCGCACTTCCGGTTCTTTCATTTCTTTGTTGTCCATATCGCGATCATCATGACGGCATTGTATATGACATGGGTTCGGGGGTACCGTCCCACCTGGAAATCCATCGCCTGGACGATGGTCTTTCTTAACGTGTCCGCACTTTTAGTCGGTCTGGTCAACCTCGCTGTCGGTTCGAACTATATGTTCCTGATGCGCAAGCCGGATACGGCTTCGCTGCTCGATCTGCTGGGGCCGCATCCCGTTTATATTGTTGTAGAAGAACTTATCGCGCTATCGCTGTTTATCCTCATGCATCTCGCCTTCTTCGTCATCCCGGATCGGATGAGGCGCAGCCGCCGACGCAAACACGAGCGGGCTTCCTTGTCTTCGACAGGCGGTTGAACAAGGCATCATACAAACATAAAGCGTATGGATCGTTAACACCCCTGTCGTTTCGGGTGCTTCCATCCATACGCTTTTTTAAGGAAGGGGTCCTTCCCCTAATTCTTAAGATACAAACGGGAGCTTGCCTCCCAAATCTCGCCCGGCGCCAAACCGAACAAACCGATCTCGTCCGCAGGCAAGTCCGTGTTCGGTGCATTAACCAGGTTGATCTGCGGTTCAGGACAGAAAAATTTGCGGGACGCTTTGCTGTTCCATACCATCCACTGCTTATACGAGTTGCCGACATCGTAAACGAATGTTTTGCCTAGCTTGGTATCCGTCAGCTCCATGCGGTTTCTGCCGTTTTGCGGAACGGCCGTATAATGGTTGTCCATCGAATCGAAATAGGGATTCACGCCGCTCGTGCGAAGCAGCTTTTCCTCTGCCGTCAGCGCTTGGAACTTGCCGGTCGGCAGCATCCGGTCGCTCATCTCCCACCGCTCGCCAATGGTGATTCTCACGACGCAATCATCCGCCGTGCTTTCCGGGGCAAAGGGAGCATTGATCGCCGTATGGAAGGCTAGCAGGCACGGCATGCTGCTGGTACCCTGATTCCGTATAAACACATGCTGGGCCAAGCCGTCCTGATTCAGCGTGTAGCGAAGCCGGAAGGTGAAGCGATGCGGAAGCATGGCGTACATCGGATGATGCTCGTCAACCGTGACGGAGACCACCACATAACTCTCGGTCTCGCTGCTGCCATAATCCTCGACACTCCAAGGGGTCGTATGTAAAAAACCATGGAGGTGATTGCCCGTCTCTACTTCATTTACCGGGAATTGATAGGTTTGTCCGTTCCAAGGAAACCGTCCGTCCTCATATCGGTTAGGCGGAAACAGAACAGGAATGCCGTGAACGCCCGGACTGGCTTTGAACGCTTCCATTTCGTTCTCTTCCGGCTCGCGCAGGAACCGGTAACCGCTTACGTTATCCCTGAAAGCGATGAGATTGCCTCCGATTTCAGGCAATATCGCCGCTTCATAAGGGCCATGCTGGAGCCAAACCGCACGCTCTCCCTGATACGATCCTTCATACGCTTTGTGGTTCATCGGGTGATCTCTCCTCTCAAGTGTGAACGTATATAGATTATCATACCAGTGCCCTTACTTCTATATGTTCGGGGTAGATGGGCTGACCCATCCCCCCTCTCACGGCCGGCCGGTTAAGACGAAAGTTTGGCCTTTGAAGCGTTTGGCGGAATCGGTGCCTGGGCCGGCGGTTCGTTAGCGGCCGGCTGCGCGGCCGAAGCCAGCTCCTCATCCAGTTCCCTGGTGTACTCGGTTCTCTGCTGTTCGCTCCAGCCCAGTACGGTAGCCATATAATTGATCACGGGCACCTTCCATTTTCTCGTCCAGTCGATTTGAAACAAGAGAGACCCCGTGCGGCGGATAAAAAAGTCGGCCGGCTTCGATGCCATCTCATGCTCAATGGCATACATCAGCGGAACCAATACCGACACCGGAAGCGCCGATGCCTCCGCCTGATCGGAGCCTTCCTTGGCCAAGCGGAACAATTCCGCTGCGTTTGAGCCGTACATTCGCGCCCAGTGCTCGGCAAGCTTACGGTCAATTCCTTGCGCCGCGCCGATCTCCGTCTGCTTGCGGACAAAATCCGGGAATTGGCTGGAACCGCCAACCTGACCGCCGGAAATCGGCAGATTTTTCGTTACGCTGGCGCCATAAGCCTTCCCGCCGCTTTCTTGAATCCGTTTCGCTACCAGGTCAACGACGGTGTCCGCCATTTTCCGATACCCGGTCAGCTTCCCTCCCGCAATGGTGATCAGGCCGGAGGGGGATTCCCAAATTTCATCCTTTCGGGAAATTTCGGACGGGCTCTTGCCTTCCTCCAGAATCAGGGGCCGGACCCCGGCCCATCCCGATTCAACGTCTGCCGGACTTAGCTTTACGCCCGGAAACATGTAATGGATGGCCTTCAAAATATAATCCCGGTCTTCCACCGTGATCAAGGGACGTACGGGATCCGCCTTATAAACCGTGTCGGTTGTGCCGACATAGGTTTTCCCGTCCCGGGGAATGGCAAACACCATCCTGCCGTCGGGCGTATCGAAGTAGACCGCCTGGCGAAGCGGGAACCTGGATTGGTCGATGACCAGATGAACCCCTTTGGTCAGCTGAAGCATTTTTCCCTTCCTGGACTTATCCATTTCGCGCACTTGGTCCACCCAAGGCCCGGCCGCATTTACGATTTTGGTGCCGGAGACGGACTTCACAGCACCGCCGAGCATATCCCGTACCGTAACCCCGGTAATCCGCCCATTCGCATCATAATTCAGCGACTCCGCCTTGGCGTAGTTAAACAGAACCGCCCCTCTGGCGGCCGCCTCCTTCATGACCTCCAGCGTCAGCCTGGCGTCGTCCGTCCGGTATTCCACGTAATAGCCGCCGCCCTTCAGGCCCTCCTGCTTCAGAAGCGGCTCCCGCTTTAACGTCTCGGAGGCGGACAGCATGGATCGCCGTTCTCCCCGCTTCACGCCGGCCAGGAAATCATACACCATCAAACCGATGGAGGTGCTAAACTTCCCGAAGGTGCCGCCCTGGTGTATCGGCAGCAGCATCCATTCCGGGGTCGTTACGTGCGGCCCGTTCTCGTACACCACGGCCCGTTCTTTGCCTACCTCCGCCACCATGCCGACTTCAAACTGCTTCAAATACCGCAGCCCGCCATGCACCAGCTTGGTGGAACGGCTGCTCGTTCCCGCGGCAAAATCCTGCATTTCCACCAGCAGCACCGACATGCCGCGCGTGACCGCATCCAGTGCAATCCCCGCTCCGGTGATTCCGCCGCCGATCACGATCAGATCGTAGGTGTCCTCTGCTATTCTTTGAAATCGATGCCCGCGGTCCAAACTTGAAAACGACTGTGACTGCTCCACATTGAATCCCTCCCAGTATGCTTTACCCTGTTTTTATCTATCGTTACCTTTCCCATGAAAAAAGACAGCAAAAAAGAGACCACGAAACACGCGGTAACAACCCCATAACATGAGGTATCCGCGCCTAGTGGTCTCTCCAAGTCTCCAGACATCTATTCACTTATTGATCATTATACCATATAAAATGCTAATGAAAAGCCATTGCCGCATAAACGGCTTTTTTCCAGCCGCTGTATAATTGCTCCCTTGCGCTTTCCTCCATGGTTGGTTTGAAGCTTTGCCCCATGCTCCACTTGCTGCATATCTCCTCCTGATCCTTCCAGAAGCCGACTGCGAGCCCTGCCAGGTAAGCTGCACCGAGCGCCGTTGTCTCCGTAATGTCCGGCACTTCCACCGGGACGTTCAGGATGTCGCTTTGGAATTCCATAAGAAAGGTGTTGGACACCGCTCCTCCATCCACCCGCAGGGATTCGATATGAAAGCCCGAATCCTCTTCCATCACGGAGAGCACATCGCGCGTTTGATATGCAAGCGACTCGAGGGTTGCACGGATGAAATGCTCCTTCGACGTGCCTCGCGTCAGGCCGAAGACCGCCCCCCGCACATCGCTGTTCCAATACGGACTGCCAAGACCGACAAAAGCCGGCACCACATAGACGCCTTCGGTGGATTGGACCCGTCTTGCATAGGGCTCGCTGTCCTTGGCTTCGCGGAACATTCGAAGCCCGTCGCGCAGCCACTGTATCGCGGAGCCCGCCACGAAGACGCTGCCCTCAAGCGCGTATTGTACGCGGCCATCCAGGCCCCAGGCGATCGTGGTGATCAGCCCATGCTCGGATTGAACCGGCTTATCGCCGGTATTCATCAGCATAAAGCTGCCTGTTCCGTAGGTCGTCTTCACCATGCCTTCGGAGAAGCAGGTCTGGCCGAACAGCGCCGCTTGCTGATCGCCGGCCGCTCCGGCAATCGGAACCTCTCGCCCGAAGAAGTGATAGGATGCCGTATTGGAATATATTTCGGATGACGGCCTGACCTCAGGCAGCATGGCCTTGGGGATGTCCAGCAGCTGCAGCAGCTCCTCATCCCATTTCAATTCGTGGATGTTATAGAGCATCGTACGCGATGCGTTGGAATAATCGGTTACATGCACCTGGCCGCCCGACAGCTTCCAGATCAGCCAGGTGTCGATGGTCCCGAATATAATCTCTCCTCGCTTGGCCCGTTCGCGCGCACCGTCCACATGATCGAGGATCCATTTGATCTTCGTTCCCGAGAAATAGGGATCGATCAGAAGTCCCGTCTTCTCCCTAACCGTCGCGTCATGGCCTGCTGCAATGAGCTCCTCGCATATGCCGGCCGTCTGGCGAGATTGCCATACGATGGCGGGATAGATCGGTTCACCGCTCTTGCGGTCCCATACCACCGCGGTCTCCCGCTGATTCGTAATTCCGATGCCGGCAATCTGCTCCGTCTTCACGCCCGCTTCGGATAAGCAAGTTGCAATGACCGCCAGAATCGAGCCCCATATTTCGTTGGCATTCTGCTCCACCCAACCGGGCTTCGGAAAATACTGCGGAAATTCCCTTTGAGCGGAGTGAACGATTTGCCCTTCGCGGTTAAACAGGATCGCGCGCGAGCTTGTCGTTCCTTGGTCAAGCGCCAGAATATACTTCTCCAAGCATCTTCTCCCCTTTCTGCTTATGCATTTAACCAAAGATAACGTGCAGATGGAAACGTTGTCAAATCCATTATTCCATCAAAGAGAAGCCCAGCAGGTCCTGCAGCAGGACCGAAGCCGCACCCATCAGCTTGTCCTCCTCGCCCAGGGAAGCCAAGCCGAAAACCATGTCATCCTTCAGAATCGGCATCGCATGCCGGTCGATATATGCGCTGACCATGTCCAGCAATTCCGGATTACCATGCGCCAAATCCCCGCCTAATATCAACGCCTCGGGATTAAACATGTTCACCAGGTTGACGATGGCCGCCCCCAAGTGTTCGGCCACTTCTTCATTCAGATCCCTTGCCAGCTTGTCCCCCTTGCGAAGGGCTTCCTTGAATACGGACGGAACAATTTTACTGTAATCCCCTCCGCTCAGCTCCTGGATCAGCGTCGGCCTTCCCGTTGCGATTGCCGTAATAATGCGGGAATACACGGCAATCCAGCTGATATAGCTGTCGAGGCAGCCTGCATTGCCGCATTCGCAGCGGATTCCGCTGCGATTCACGCTCGTATGCCCGAACTCCCCGGCACCGCCATGCTTGCCTCTTAGGAGATGATCGTTAATCAATATACCGGAACCAAGCCCGTCCCCGATGGATATATAGATCAGATTCGCGAACGCGTAATCGCCGAACCGGCGTTCGGCAAGCACAACGGAATTCATGTCATTCTCAACCCAGGTCCGCATTCCGTAGCGGTTTTCAAATATCCGTTTCAATGGAACATTCGTCATCCGCAGTTTCGTGTTATAGTGCACGACGCCCTGGCTGTCGCTCACAATGCCGGGGACGTTAATGGAAATACCGACGCACCGTTCCAGATCCTCTTGACCTGCCATGAAATCATCCATCAGCTGCAGCAGCCGTTCGATAACCGCTTCTCCCTGGAGTCCGGCTATAGGGTGCGTTTCCTTCGCGAGCACCTTCGCCTCCAGATTCATCCGGGCCAGGATCATGACCGAATTCGTTATGCTTACGGCTAACAGGAAGTGATTATCCGGATTGAATTTAAGCAGTATGGGTTTTCTACCGCCGCTGGAGGAGCCTGTTCCAATTTCCGAAACGTAGCCTTCCCTGATCAGTTCTTGAACGGCCGATGCCACCGTGGAGGGACTCAGCTTGTTTTTTTTGGCCAGTTCGATTCTGGATATAGGGCCTTCCGTACGGATCTTGTTCAGCACCTTGGACCGGTTTAGCGCCTGGATCAGCTTGTGATTGCCTTTTTTCATATTGTTCAAGCAAGTTCAACCTTTCTATGGGTTCTTCATTGTAGTGCGACTTTCTGTATCGGAAAAATGAGGTTAGAACCACTATAACATTTTCAACAAGCGGATATAAACTTATTCCATCTATCGAAATAACATACGGCGTAAGATTTGATAATGACTCTCTCATATTGTGAAAAAAAGAATTTAAAAGGATTTGAAATCGCTATCTTGAAAAATAAACAAGGTAATTATATAATCTTTCGCAATAGAAGCTGGTTATTCTGTCAAGATAGATAGCATATGGATGTTAACTTTTTTCGACAATTGGAATAACTATCGCTTTTTATACTCAAACACAAAGGGGGCGCTTTGGGGGATCGATTCACTTCGAACAAGCCACACGACCATCAACGCTTGATCAAAAACCATGTGAATTCAAGGAGGGTTATTTGATGAAAAAAAGAATGTCTGTCCTGATTTCGGTACTGTTCGTGTTCTCCGCCCTGCTGTCCGCCTGCGGGGGCGGCAATGCCTCCGGAGGAGATAATGGCAAGAAGGTCATCAACGTTGCCCTGTGGGACGAAAATGTGCGGGACACGCTGGACAAATCCATCAAAATTTTCAATGAGAAGCACCCCAATGTACAGGTGAAGGTGACCTACACCCCATGGGCGGATTATTGGACCAAGCTGAAAACCAGCCTCGCCGGCAACAGCGGTCCCGACGTCTACTGGATGAACGGACCCAACTTTCACTCGTATGCCTCCTCCGGTCTGATCAAAGACCTGTCCCCCCTGATCGAGCAAAGCGGGCTCGACACCTCGGTTTATACCGAAGCGCTCGTCGATATGTATACCTATCAAGGCAAGCTTCACGGACTTCCTTACTTCCAGGATTCCGTAGGACTATTCTACAACAAAGAATTGTTTGACAAGGCCGGGCTGCCCTATCCGGACGATACCTGGACCTGGGAAACGGTAGAAGAGAACGCAGCCAAGCTGACGGATAAATCGAACGGAATCTACGGCTACATTACGCCGATCGACAGTCAAATCGGTTATTACAACTATATTGCCCAGGCCGGCGGATTCGTGATATCCGACGATAAAAAAACGTCCGGTTACGATACGCCGGAAGCTCTTTCGGCATTCAAATGGCAGCAGAGCCTGATTGAAAAAGGCTACTCTCCGAATGCGCAGCAGCAGCTTGAAACCAAGTCGCGCCAGCTGTTCGGATCGGGCAAAGCCGCCATGTTCCCGGGAATCTCCGTCAACTCTCCGGAACTGCACAAGCTGCTTGGCGACAAGCTGGGCGTCGCGGTTCTGCCCGCCGGAAAGGAAAAGGCGTCCATCGTCCATGGGCTCAGCTGGGCCATCAACGGCAAAACCAAGGTCGAGCAGGAGTCCTGGGAATTGATACAGATTCTATCCGGCAAGGAAGGACAGGAATTGCTGGCCGACTCGGGCTTCTCGATGCCTGCTTACAAAGGCACGGAGGGAGGATGGCTGAAATCCATTCCTTCGCTTGATCTGCAAGTGTTCGTCGACAGCCTGGAGTTTGCCGTCCCGTATCCCGTATCCCAAAAAACCGCAGAGTGGCAGGACGCGGAAGTGAAGGAAATCCAGGCCGCTTTCCTCGGCAAGAAAACGTTTGAAGAGGCGTTGAAAAATGCCGGTGAGCAGATGAATGCCATCCTTGCGACGGAAACCAATTAACGAACAGCCCCTTCCAATACGGAACCTAAGAAAGGACGGTGCAGCCTGTGAGCTCTCCCATCACTGTGACCACGAAACCTCCTGAAACGACGGCCAAGCGAAAGGTCGGGAAACTTGCCTTTCACGAAGCCATGTGGGGATACATCTTCATTCTGCCTGTCGTGCTGGGCCTCGGTCTGTTCTACATGGCACCTTCCGCCGCCTCCCTGTTTCTGTCGTTCACTTCCTGGGACGGATTGACTGCCCCCCAATTCATCGGGCTCGATAACTTCGCGAATTTGATGAAGGACGACAAATTCACCGGCTCCATGCTGAACACGACGCTGTATACCATCGGTACGGTACCGTTATCCGTTGCACTGGCAACGGTGCTGGCGGTGCTGCTGAACCAGAAAATCAAGGGTATGGTCTTCTATCGCACGTTCTATTTCATTCCCGTCATCACCATGCCGATCGCGGTCGGCATGGTGTGGAAATGGTTGTACAATTCCGAATTCGGATTAATCAACCATGTTCTGGGCGTCATGAACCTGCCGCAGCCCAACTGGCTGTTTGACGAGAAATTCGCCTTGTTCTCCATCGTGCTTGTCAGCGTGTGGAGCAGCATCGGTTATAACGCCGTCATTCTGCTCTCGGGTCTGCAGGGCATCTCCGGCAGCTACTATGAAGCGGCTTCGCTTGACGGAGCGGGGACGCTGTATAAGTTCTTCCGGATTACGCTGCCTCTGCTCACGCCCAGTTTGTTCTTTGTTTTGGTCATGTCCTTCATCAATTCGTTCCAGGTGTTCGACCTGATCTTCATCATGATGGATCAGCAGACCACGATGCTCGAGTCCACCCGGACGGTGGTATACAGCATCTGGGAAGACGGATTCAAATACTTCAACATGGGGTACGCTTCGGCGCAAGCCTTCATTCTCTTCGTGGTCATTCTGATCATCACCATGATTCAGATGTACATTCAGAAGCGCTGGGTCCATTACCAATAACAGGAGGTGCGTAGACGTGACTACTTCAACCCAAGCTGAAAAAGCAAGCCGCCTGGCGGTACACATCCTGTTAGCCGTCGGGGCGCTGCTCATGATCATGCCGTTTCTGTGGATGATCTCGACATCCTTCAAGTCCTTTGCCGACTCCATGTCCGTTCCGCCGAAATGGCTGCCTGTGGAATGGCATCCGGACAACTACCTTCGTGTCATCCAAACCATTGATTTCGGCACTTATTATTTGAACACCGTCATCGTGACGGTGGGTCGCACCGCGGGCCAGCTCATTCTGTGCTCGCTGGCAGCCTATGCATTCGCCAGCTTAAGGTTCCCGTTCAAGAATGCCATTTTTCTCGCCCTCCTGGCCGTATTGATGGTCCCTTCCCAAGTCGTTATGATTCCGAGCTTTGTCATCATGCGCGAGTTCAACTGGCTCGACACGTTTTACGTGCTCATCGTACCCGGCATATTCAGCGCCTTCGGCACGTTCTTGCTAAGACAGTTCTTCATGACGCTGCCGAAGGATCTGGAGGAGGCTGCCAAAATCGACGGCTGCAGTTATTTCCGAATTTACTGGAATATCTACTTGCCGTTATCCAAGGCCGCACTCGTCTCGTTGGCGATTTTCACCATCTTAGCTTCATGGAACGATCTGCTGTGGCCGCTCATTATGACGAGCTCCGAGGAGATGCGCGTCCTTTCGATCGGGATATCCAGCTTCCAGGGGCAGCATTCCACCGATTATCCGCTGCTTATGGCCGGGGCCTTGATGGCCACCCTTCCCATCATCATCCTGTTCATCTTCCTTCAGCGGTATTTCATTGAAGGCATAGCCATGAATGGGATCAAAGGATAACGGCTGAATCAGCCCACCAAGTAAAAAAGGAGTGTACGATAAATGTTACACGTGTTAGTCGTTGGGGCAGGCGCCATGGGAAAAACCCATGCCGCCGCCTATGCTTCGATGCCGGGAGTGAAGCTTGCCGGCATCGCCGATATCCGGCTGGAGAAAGCGAGGCAGCTTGCGGACGAATATGAAGCAGGCGCCTATCGTTCGTTCGAAGCCGCGGTAGAGGATTTGGGTGCAGGGCAGATTGATGTCATCGACGTCTGCCTGCCAACCCCGCTTCACAAGGACTACGTTGTCAAAGCGGCGGACATCGGCAAGCATGTCATATGCGAGAAACCGCTGGCAAGAACCGAAGAAGACGCGCGATTCATGATCAACTACTGCCGTGATAAGGGCGTACGCTTGTTTGTCGGTCATGTGCTGCGCTTCTTCCCGGAATACGTGAAGGCCAAGTCGCTGCTCGATCAAGGCAGCATCGGGAAGCCTGCCGTCATCCGGGCTGGCCGCGGCGGCGGTTATCCGATCGGCTGGAACCATTGGTACAGCGATTTTGGAGCGAGCGGCGGCATTACGCTGGATGCGATGATCCATGATTTTGATTACCTGCGCTGGTGCTTCGGAGAAGTTGAGCGCGTCTATGCCAAGGGGCTGAACGGCCGCCTCCAGGCTCAGCTGGATTATTCGCTGGTGACCCTTCGCTTCCGCAGCGGCGTCATCGCTCATGTGGAGGGCACCTGGGCCCATGACGGCTTCTCCATGAATTTGGAGATGGCGGGCACCAGCGGCATCATTGACTACGATAGTGCCAAGGACAGCCCGCTTCTCTTCAAATCGCGGAGCAGTGCCGCGACGATTCCCGGCGTCGCCGTTCCGGAAAGTCCGCTTGAACGAAGTCCCTATTACCGGGAACTGGAACACTTTATGTCGTGCATCCGCGACGGCAGCGAACCGCTGGTTTCCGCCGAAGACGCATATGAAGCGCTTCGCATCGCACTTGCCGCTCTAGCCTCCATGGCTGCAGGCGAGCCGGTGGTTGTCGGGGACGCTGCGCTTACCCTCGCCTCGACATGAAATAAACGCGATCGATGTATTATCTGGAGAGCCCGCATCCTGCAGATTTTGTTGCTGGATAAGGAGGGCAAGCCTCTGCGGGATATACTTTCATATCACTAAACAAGGAGAGAAAGCCATGAAATTGGGAGTGATCAGCTTTGCGCATATGCATGCGTTCAGTTATGCCAAAGCCCTTCTCGGGATTGAAGGCGTGGAGCTTGCCGGCATCGCCGACCCTGTAGAGGAGCGCGGCCGGAAATACGCCGAGCATTTCGAAACCGCCTATTATCGGGATTATCGCGAGCTGCTGGACCAAGGCTTGGACGGCATCATCGTGACGTCCGAGAACGCGCATCATAAGGAGCACGTGCTGGCCGCCGCTGCAGCCGGGGTTCATGTGCTCTGCGAAAAACCGCTCTCGACCAACATACAGGATGCACAGGACATGATTGATGCCTGCAAAGCAAACGGCGTGCTGCTGCAAACGGCGTTCCCGGTGCGTTACAATACGACGGTCGTGCGGGCCAAGCAGATGATCGATGAGGGAAAACTAGGCCGCATTCTGGCCATGAAGGGAACCAACCGCGGACGCAATCCCGGCGGTTGGTTCATCGATCCGGAGCTCTCCGGCGGAGGAGCCGTCATTGACCATACCGTGCACGTCGCCGATATTATGCGCTGGATCACCGGTGCCGAGGTCAAGGAAGTGTACGCCGAGGTCGACCATCTCATCTCGGAAGCTCCGATTGATGACAGCGGCATCCTGACCATGGAATTCGACAATGGCGTATTTGCTACGCTGGATTGCAGCTGGTCCCGCAACAAGGAGTTCCCGACCTGGGGTGACGTCACCTTGGAAATCGTCGGTTCCGCCGGGACCCTTAGCGTCAATGCCACCAGTCAGAAGCTGCACGTATACACCGATGAATCCGGATACCGCCATCAGGCTTGGGGTGACAGCATGGATGCCAGCCTGATCAGGGATTTCGTGGATGCCATCTCCTCCGGCGCCGCGGAGGCATCCGTTACCGGCGAGGACGGGCTTCATGCGCTGGCCGTGGCCGTAGCCGCCTACCGATCGTCCGCGGACAAGCGGACGATCGCGATGTCGGAGCTGTGATTCGATAACCGGCACAGAAGTCGTTTTCTCGTCGTATACGAGAAGGCCTTCTGTGCTTTTTCTCATAGCGGATCCGTGAATCCGGGCCCAAATGAATGCTTGAATAATATGGATGGCGGGGCTATAATCACGTGTGAGTAATCGAGTTACCGGAACTTGGAGCCAACATTTATACGATCGGGAGTGAAGCAATCTATGATTAAAGCAGGCGTGATGGGAGCGGGCGGCATGGGCGCCGTCCACATTAAAAATCTTCACGGGAACGAACATGTCCAGCTGGCCGCGATATGCGATACGAATGAAGCGTTAGCCAAACAGCAGGCCGAGCTTTACGGTGCGGCCTATTATACGGACGGCAGCACGATGCTGGAGCAGGAGCCGCTCGATGTGCTGTATGTCTGCATCCCGCCCTTCTGCCATGGCGACATTGAAGAGCAGGCAGCTGCCAAGGGCATTCACCTGATGGTGGAGAAGCCGCTGGGACTGGACGTCGAGTCCGTTCGCCATAAAGCCAAAGTCATTGCTGAAAGCGGAATCATCGCCGCCTCCGGTTACTGCCTGCGGTACCTGGATACGGTGGCGATCGCCAAGGATTTTCTCAAGGACAAAAAAATCGGCATGGTCCGCGCCCACTACATCACAACGCCTGTGCCGACTCCATGGTGGCGCAAAAAGGCATTGTCCGGCGGGCAGCTGGTTGAGCAATCCACGCATACCATGGACTTGGTCCGTTACCTGTGCGGCGACATCACCCGCCTGTATGCCGATATGAAACTGCTGCTGGTCAATGACATCCCGGATCTGGACATTCCGGATGTGGGCGCCATCCAATTCGTCCTGGATTCCGGAGCCGTCGGCCATATGCAAACCGGGTTTATCCAGTTCGATCACCGCAGCGGCATCGAGATTATGGGCCGGGATTTCCGGGTCGTCCTGGACGGAACCACGCTCTCCATCGTAGACAAGGAGAAGGAAGTGGTGTACCGCAGCAAGACGGACTTTTACAAAAATCTTACCAATGCCTTTATTGACGCCATTCGGAGCAATGACCCGAGCCTGGTGCTGGCATCCTACGAAGACGGCTTCAAGACGCTGGAAGTGACGCTGGCGGCCAATGAATCCGTCGAGACCGGTCAACCTGTAACGATTCAGCCATAATGCAATAAGGGCGTTCTCGCGGTCTGCAGACTTTGAGGACGCCCTTTTACTTTTCGTTTAACAACAAGTTTCGTTCTGTTCATGCAGCGCAGTAAGCTGCCGCTTCCCTGTCAGAGGCTTCTTTCCGCTTGCGCTATCACTGGGAGCGTGAAGATGCCGGGTTCCACTCTTATAATCCAAGCGAAATGTATTTTACCTCCAGGAACTCCTCCATTCCGTAATGTCCGCCTTCCCGGCCGAGCCCGCTCTCCTTAAAGCCGCCGAACGGCGCTTGCGCTGTCGAAGGCACCGGATCATTCACGCCTACAATCCCGTAATCCAACGATTCGGCAATGCGTACCGCTTCACCCAGATTTTGCGTAAATACATAGGCGGCCAAGCCATACGGACTGTTATTGGCACGCTGCACGGCTTCGTCTATCGTTTCGAAAGTGGTAATCGGCGCAAGGGGGCCGAAGGTCTCCTCGTTCATGCACTCCATGTCGTCCGTAGCGTTCATGATGACCGTGGGCTCCACATAATTGCGGCCGAGCTCGGGCAGGGCTTGACCGCCTGCCAAGACGATGCCGCCTTTCTCTTTCGCATCCTTGATCTGTCGTACGACTTTATCCACGGCTTCCCGATTAATCAAGGGACCGATATCGACCCCCTCCTCCATTCCGCTGCCCACCTTCAATTGCTTGACAAGCTCAGTAAACTTCGCAGCGAATTTCTCCGCGATCCCTGCCTGAACATAAACCCGGTTGGCACATACGCAGGTCTGTCCCCCGTTGCGGAACTTGGAAGAAATCAATCCCGCAGCCGCTTGATCCAGGTTCGCCTGATCGGTCACGATAAACGGGGCATGGCCGCCAAGCTCCAGCGATATTTTCTTGACGTTGGCCGACGCGCCGGCCATCAGCTGTTTCCCTACTTCGGTGGATCCCGTAAAAGACAGCTTTCTAACCCGGCAGTCCTCTTGCCACACGCCGGAAATGTCGCTTGAAGACCCGGTTACGATGTTAATGACCCCGGCTGGAATGCCGGCTTGATCCGCTAGCTCCACCAGCTTGATCGCCGTGAACGGCGTCTCGCCGGAGGGTTTGATCACCACGGTGCACCCCGCCGCCAAGGCCGGCGCTACCTTACGTGTAATCATGGAGGCCGGGAAATTCCATGGCGTGATGGCGGCAACGACGCCAACAGGCTGCTTCGTTACAATGATGCGCTGGCGGCTGGATGATCCGGGGATGGTCTCGCCGTAGATTCGCTTGCCTTCTTCCGCGTACCATGCCACGAAACTGTTGGCATATTGAATTTCGCCCGCCGCTTCCTTCAGCGGTTTCCCCTGCTCCGTGGTCATAATCCTTGCCAATTCGTCCGTATGTTCCGCGATCAGCTCATGCCAGCGGCGCAGCAGCTCTCCCCGCTCGTTCGCCGTTCTGCGGGACCATGCCGGAAAAGCATCGGCGGCCGCATCGACGGCAAGCCGGGCTTCCTTCTTTCCGCCTTTGGATACGGTACCGATAACCGTGCCGTCCGCCGGGTTATATACATCCATCTGCTCCTCGGTCTGAATCCATTTTCCCGCGATATAGATTTGATTTTGAAACATAAGAATGACCTCCTAATCGATTCTTCTAAGCTGCGATTATTCGATATCATGATTAACTAACATCTATTTAACGTTAGGGTCTGTCAGCCTATTATCCGATATCCACTTACCCTAATGCAAAAAAATAAAACACCGGAGCTTCGTCAAGAAACTCCAGTGCTTCCATATTCATAGCTTAGCGTCCGTCTATTTAACGGCTGCGTCTACTTCCGTGATCATTTCGGATACGGATGTCAATCCGCCGCCGGACAGATACCAGAAGTCAGGGTTCAAATACACGATGTTGCCCTCTTTCGCGGCATTGGTTGTGTTGACAAGTTCGTTCTCGACAACCGCTTTGGCGCCTGATTCTCCTTCACCCGTGGCTACCGCTGCACCGCGGTCCACAACAAAGAGATAATCCGGGTTCATCTCAACGATGTATTCATTGGAAATATCTTTACCATGCGTACTCACTTCAATGTTAGGATCGACGGCACCGAAACCGAACACGTCATGCAGAATGCCGAAACGGGAGCCTGGGCCGTATGCGCTGATTTTGCCTTCGTTCGCCAG
Organism: Priestia sp. BR_2; assembly: GCF_041954005.1. Taxonomy (NCBI): domain Bacteria; kingdom Bacillati; phylum Bacillota; class Bacilli; order Caryophanales; family Bacillaceae; genus Priestia; species Priestia sp. BR_2. The sequence continues at coordinate 76,032 of NZ_JAVFHM010000328.1, forward strand.
AATGATCAGGGCTTTCTTGCCGGTTGCAGTAGCTTTCTCATTCAAAGCCTTGATGTTTTCGTCGATCGTGGCAAGCTCTTTTTCAACTTCGGCTTCTTTACCGAAGATTTGACCCAGCGTATTCATGTTCTCTTTGAAGGATTCCATGTATTTGCTTGTGTCCACGCCCAGGAAGATCGTCGGGGCAATTTTGCTGAGTTCCTCGTATGCATCCTGCTGTCTGCCGGAAATAATGATCAGATCCGGATCGATGCTGTTGATTTTCTCAAAGTCAGGCTCTTTCAGGCTGCCCACATTCTCATATTTCTTGTCTTCGAATTTGGACAGGTATGCCGGGATATTCGCTTGCGGAACGCCCAATACCTCAACGCCCAATTTATCCACGGAATCCAGAATGCCAAAATCGAATACGACGACGCGGGAAGGATTTTTCTTGACAGGCGTTTCGCCCAGCTTATGGGTAATCGTGATTTCTTCGGACGAAGGCGGCGTTTCTCCCGCAGCGTCGCCTCCACCCGCACCGCTAGTTTTAGCGTCCTGCCCACAAGCCGCGAGCACAAGCGTGAACATTGCTACCATAAATAAAGCCAACCATTTTTTCATTCCTAACACCCCATTTTTAATATTTAAAATCTTTATGATTCAACATATATTTGAATTTATGGTTGAATATGTAATTCAATTTGAACAGAGGAAACTATGCCGTCCTTTGACCAAGGCGGCCTAGTCCTTGTGCAGGGAGTGAAGCTCGCACGCTTCATCAGCATCTCCCGGAGTCCATATCATATTTTCGAATCCCGCTTATCGATTAACCGTAGTATACGCACACCCGATTGTCGTTAATCTCTTCGATCTCGATGTCCATGTCGTAGATGCCCCGAAGAACATTGCTCTGAATGATGTTCTCGGTTTTCCCTTCGCTTTCAATCGCTCCGTCCTTCAATGCCACGATGTAATCCGAATAGAAGGAAGCGAAGTTGATGTCATGAATCACGATCACGATCGTTTTGTTCAGGTCGGCGACAAGCTTTCGGAGAATCTTCATAATCTGTACGGAGTGTTTCATGTCCAGATTGTTCAGAGGTTCATCCAGCAGGATATACTCCGTGTTCTGGGCGATGACCATCGCGATATAAGCACGCTGGGTCTGACCGCCGCTGAGCTGATGAAGATATTTATGCTGCATATCCTCAAGCTCCATATAGGAGATGGCTTCATCCACGAATTTCTCGTCTTCCGCGTTCAATCGGCCTTGGGAGTATGGAAAACGCCCGAAGGATACAAGCTCGCGCACCGTCAGGCGGAGGCTGATATGGTTCGATTGCTTCAGAATCGAAACCTTCTTCGCCAGGTCCCCGCTTTTCCATTGGCTGACCTCTTTGCCGTCCACCGTAATTTGACCGCTGTCCTTGCCCGTTAGTCTGCTTATCATGGACAGCAAAGTACTCTTACCGGCGCCGTTCGGGCCGATAAAGGACGTAATTTGACCTTTCGGGATCGTAACCGACACGTTATCAACGACCTTTTTGCCGCCATAGACTTTCGATACGTTCGTAACCTGGATCATGCTTTACTCTCCTTTAGTAGCAGGTATATGAAGTAAACGCCGCCGATGAAGTTGATGATGACGCTTAGCGTAGTAGAGAACGTAAACACCCGCTCTACCACCAGTTGACCGCCCACCAAGGCGATAATGCTAATCAGAATGGACGCCGTGATTAAGTGTGAATGCCGGTATGTTTTCATGAATTCATAAGCGACGTTGACCACAAGCAGTCCAAGGAACGTGATCGGTCCTACCAATGCGGTGGCCACCGAAATGAGAACCGCGACAACGATCAGAAGCCTCTTCACAACGTAATCATAGTTTACGCCAAGGTTGATCGCCTGATCACGACCCAGCGACAGCACGTTCAAGTACTTGGCAAACCGGGCAAAATACAGCAGGGTCAGCGCAACGACAATGACGGACAGGATGAGAAGCTCGGTCTTCACATTGTTGAAGCTGGCAAACATCTTGTCGGACACGTACTGGAACTCGTTCGGATCGATCAGCACTTCCATAAAGGAAGACATGCTGGAGAACAGGGTTCCAAATATCATGCCGATCAGCAGCAGGAAGTAAATATTGTTTCCTTCCCTCTGAAACAAAATCTTATATAGGATCCCGGCGAACAGGATCATCGCGCCGACATTGATCAAAAAGTTAACATTGCTGCCCAGTTTATACAGCGTGAAGGAGCCGAAGACAAAGATCACGGTCGTCTGGATCAGGATATACAAGGAATCCAATCCCATCACGCTTGGCGTCAGTATCCGGTTATTCGTGACCGTTTGAAACACCGTGGTAGACAGAGCGATCGCCCCGCCGGTCAGAATAATGGCAAGAACCTTCTTGATTCGTCTTGGAAGGGCGTAATCCCAATTGCCGCCAAGATCAATGAACAGAAAGACTGCCACCAGGATGATTGCCGCCGCGGCCAACAGGCCGAGTTTGGCTTTATAAGTCATAAGCCTTTCTCCTCATCAGTAAGAAAATGAATATACCGCTTCCGAGTACGCCCACGGTCAGACTAATCGGAATTTCATAGGGATAAATGATGATCCGGCCAAGGATGTCACAGAACAGTACGAACCCGGCCCCCAGCAGCGCGGTATGCGAAAGGCTTTTTTTCAAGTGGTCCCCTAAGTACAGACTAACAATATTAGGTATGATCAGACCAAGGAACGGAATCACGCCGACGGTCAGCACAACGGAAGCCGTAACCAGCGCAACGATGACCAATCCCAGGTTCACGACTCGCCGATAATGAAGTCCCAGGTTGGTTGCGAATTCCTCTCCCATTCCGGCTACCGTAAACTTGTTGGCAAACAGGTAAGCCAGAATCACAAGCGGGATACTGAGATACAGCATTTCATATTGGCCCTTCATGATCATGGAGAAATCGCCCTGCAGCCAAGCCGACATATTCTGTATAAGATCATATTTGTAGGCAAAGAAGGTCGCGACCGAGCTGACGATATTACCGAACATAAGCCCTACCAGCGGGATGAAGATCGCGTCCTTGAACTTGATCCGATCCAGTATCTTCATGAAGATAAAGGTTCCTGCCAGTGCGAATACGAATGCCACGAGCATTTTGATAAGCGGGCCGCTTGTCGTAAAGACGAGCATGGCAACCAAGATCCCCAATCTGGCGGAGTCCATAGTGCCCGCGGTCGTCGGCGATACGAACTTGTTGCGGCTGAGCTGCTGCATGATCAATCCGCAGATACTCATGCTGACTCCAGCCAAGATGAGGCTGACAAGCCGTGGAATCCGGCTTACAAGCATAATATGCTGTTGTTGTTCTGTCATCGAGAACAGTTCCAGTGGCGAGATATCTTTAACTCCAATAAATAACGAGATTATGGAGAGTACCACAACGGCTGCGAATAAGTATCTAATCTTCATGGTTCTTCCTTCTATGCGTATGTCTGTCGAAACTCCGGCAGTCAGCAATTCCCCAACCATTCTCATTGAGATTGATTATCAATTGCGTTCTGATATGGATTATATCATTCTCATTCTCAGTCGACAAGTATAATTGAGAATCAAAATCATTTAATTTGTTCATCCAAGTATCATTTGTTCATGATTTGTTCATAATATGGAGTTTCGCAGAGATAAACTTTATATCACCGAGGCTGAGCCGCTTGGATTCGCGGTTCCCAAAATACATACGTATGTAGAAGCTGATTTAATTCTCAGTAACCGGGTATAAAAAATATAAATTAACTTTCCTTCGAAGCGTTGACAATCCCTCTAAGTTATATTAATATGCTAACATAATTATTATTTCTAACTAAACGTAAGTTAATGTGGAATGATAATTCAACGACAGCAATTCAACTCAACATGCATATTTGCTTGAATTAAAGGACATCTTTGTTATCAGGCTTATGCAAACATGATTACATCAGGAGGTTTTTTTCAATGTCTAAAGATTTTTCAGCAGCACTTAAGCATCGCCGTTCCCATTATGCCATCAGCAAAGACCCGGTCATTTCCGACGAACGCATCCAGGAGATTGTTAATGAAGCCGTTAAATATACTCCGTCTTCTTTCAACTCCCAAAGCGCACGCGTCGTTGTACTGCTTGGCGAACAGCATGACAAACTGTGGAACCTGACCGAAGGCATTCTGAAAGAGGTTGTCGGAGACGAAGAGGCTTTCAAATCCACAGCTGAAAAAATGGGTGCATTCCGTGCTGGATACGGCACTGTTCTCTTCTTCGAGGACAATAACGTAGTTGCCGACCTGCAGCAAAAGTTCGCGCTGTATGCCGACAATTTCCCTGTTTGGTCGAACCAATCCAACGGCATGCTGCAATTCGTGGTATGGACGTCCCTCGAGGCAGAAGGCCTGGGCGCATCCCTCCAGCATTACAACCCGTTGATCGACGAGAAAGTGAAGTCCGAATGGAACATTCCGGAAAACTGGAAGCTGATCGCTCAAATGCCTTTCGGCAAACCGGTTGCAGATCCGGGCGAAAAAGAATTTGCGCCGCTTGAAGATCGCGTGAAGGTATACAAGTAAGCCATAGCCGGCCTAAGCCGCCTACCCAAGCCCTGAGGATTGGAATAGGCGGCTTTTTTATGGTGCCCTGCCATTGAAAACCTGCCGGCAAAACGATACAATAACACAGGAAGCAGGCCTTTCGCCTTCTGATCTTCGGAAGTTCTTGGAGCCGGCTTGATACCAACTGCATATTTGATGTTTGGCTGTACTAGGGGTGCCATGTGCTGAGAGACGGCGGACCGCCGTTAACCCTTATCACCCGATCTAGATCATACTAGCGTGGGGAAGTGTAGCATTTATGTTTATTTCTTTGCGTAGGCATAACTGCACTTCTTCATGGGGTGCGGTTTTTTTGCGTGGACTTATACAATGGGGAGGAAAAAAATTTATGAATGAGCTTGTTTGCGGAACCAGCCGGATCGTGGGTTGCCGGTTCTCGGTATTTCCCATGACGGATCGGTTCGTTGAAGTGATCACGGAAGCGCTTCGTTCCGTGGATTCGGAAAAGGTCTGGATCCAAACGGATGATGTAAGCACTTGTATTCGCGGACGTGCGGAGCATGTGTTTGATGTGACGAGAGCAATATTCGCTTATGCCGCGGCTAGCGGCGTGCACACGGTGTTTAACGGTACTTATTCTATCGGCTGCCCAGGCGATACGGATGCCGATGCGTATATGAATGAGGATTCGACCCGCTTAAACCACGATATCGGGGAACGCGCCGATATCGAAACGGCCTGCCAATTCGCGCTTTACCCGATGGGTAGCGCCAATTACATGGATGTCATTTACGCAGAAGTGGATCGTGCGAAGGCAGCGGGCACATTCGGTGGAAGCGTACATTACGCCAGCCGATTGGACGGAGCGTTGTCCCGGGTGTTCGGATCACTCGAAGACGCGTTCCAACATGCGATTCAATCCGACAGCAGCCATCTGGTCATGACTGCGGTGGTTTCGGCCCACAGCCCATCCCCCAAAGCCAAAGCTTAAGGTCCTTTCCAACAGATAAAGGCCCGGCACGCGCCGGGCCTTTATCAATTGCAGGCAAGAATATTGACGGTGTTTAAATCCAAGCACTCAAGATGATTACGAGCAGGATAAAGAGAACCAATATAGTTCCTACTGAATTGCCCCATGCGCCGCCGTATGCTCCGCTCATGAAGATCCCTCCTGGATTTAAAAGAATGACGTGAGTTAATCACGTTATTATCTTATTGCTTATGGCGGGCGAGCGTCACGGCTAATGTACCCCCCTCTTTTTTTATGCAGGGCTTATTTATTCCTCATAACCGACCAGCAGCCTGCCTCCGTACGGGCTGAGCGCTTCCTCCGTCACTGCAATAAGGTCCGCAGGATCGTCCTCCCGATAAATCGCCAGAAGCGCTGCCTCCAGTCGATCCCCCATAGCTGGGCTATAGCGGTTGAATAAACGAAACAGCATCTTCCCTTCACCCGTCCACTCCCGGTTTGCCCTCAGCACGAATTCGCATAGAGTCGACGCTATTTTGTGTACAGTAAACCATTTTTCGCCTTCCCTGCGGGGACTTGTCAAGTCCAGCAAAAACTCGGTCAGGATGTAGCGGTATTCGGCAATATCGCTCGACGACAAGGGCATGGGGCCGTAATTCAAATCATTCCGGGCATCCGCCCGCACCTCTTCTCCCTCAGGCAACGAACGCAGCACCGTACCTTCGGCGACCATCCGCTGCAAAGACGGATTCGCCGCCAGCACTCCCTCGTCGAAATATTCGCGATAGGAGGATAAAGACAATATGAATATTTCCGCGATCCAGCCATGCGCCTCGATCGTCTTCCTGCTGAAGTCATATCCGTCCCGTTCAATGACGATGATGTCCAGATCGGATTGTTCATTATATTCACCACTGCTCGCGCTGCCGCCAAGTACGGCAAGCAAGCAGTCGGGATAATTTCGTTGCATGACGCGTATCGCTGCCTCCGTCGGTTCCAGTCTCATGGCCGTTTTCCTCCAGTAATTCTCTCATCCGCCACAAAAAAGGGCTCAAAATATTAAATTCAACGAAAACCCCAAACGTACCTGAATCATATGGTAAATAAACGATTACCCGCATTGACGATAAGGAAGAAGGGATAGATGAGATGAATTACATTCACATGCTCTCCAGATTAGGCATGGGCAGTGCCCACCCGGGAGGATTCGAGGCAACCCTCAGAATGCTGAAGAATTATCCCATTCAACCGGGCAGCCGCATTTTGGAGGTAGGGTGCGGAACCGGCAGAACCGCCTGTCATCTTTCGGAGATGGGTTATCAAGTGACCGCCATTGACCTGAACGAAAATATGATCAAAAAAGCCCGCGCAAGAGCCGAAGCCATGGGTATGGACGTGGAGTTCCTGCAGGCGGATGTATGCGCGCTGCCTTTCGAAGACAACCGGTTTGATCTGATCATGGCCGAGTCCGTCACCGTATTTACGGATACCTCGAAATCGCTGCCCGAATATTACCGCGTTCTGGATCGCGGAGGCGTCCTGCTGGACAGGGAACTGCTGCTGGATAAGCCGATGCCGGAGCCGAAGCTTAAGGAGCTGCTCGAATTCTTCGGCATTCCTAATCTGATGATGAGGGAAGAATGGGCGGGGTCCCTTTTGTCTTGCGGTTTTAAGCAGGCTGAATTTTTGGAGTACAACCACTTCAACGAGCAATTAAAGGAAGAGCAAACCCGTCATCTGGATGCGTTTGAGCAGCGCGATAAAGGACTCCTGTTCGATGCTGCGCTCTGGGAAACGCTGTTCAAGCATGACCGCATGATTCTGGATAATACGGATTATCTCGCTTCCGTCTTATTTCGTGCGGTGAAATAATCCGGCTTCATCTCTATGCATCAAGAGGGGATCTGCATATGGCTATGCTTCCCCTCACTCCCATCACATTCAGTTCTTTCGACCTAATTCAACACTTTTTGTCAATTCGTTATATCTAGTTTAGCCCGTCGATGCTATAATCATGGTAAATATATCCTATGTTGTTGAGGAGGACTCATTCTTATGGCATGGTTCAACAGACTCCCTATGTCTCAAAAAATCACCGCAGCCTGTTATCTCATTGCCGCTTTGTTTGCGGTACCCATGCTGCTTGCGTTTATTCTGATGGGTAAAGCAATCATTGGCGTGGTCATCGTCGTGGTACTAACCGGGCTTACTTTTCCTCTTTCTCGCCTCATTGAGAAAACGCTTACGAACTCCTTCGCGGAAATCTCCAGCGTTTCCGCCAAAATCGCCAAAGGCGACTTCACCTTCCAGGTGGAGGAGGTGGGAGGCATGAACGATCTGAGCAGAACCTTCAACAGCATGGTGGACAAGCTTCGCAAAATATTGCAGGAAACCTCGGATATCACCCGTCAGGTGATGACGTCAAGCTCAAGCATCTCGATTAAAAACCAGGAGCTTATTCAAGTGATGAATCAAGTCTCCCTTTCCTCCAACGAGCTGGCCGTCGGCGCCAACGAAATTTCGGAAGACGTATCCGAAATGACGCATTCCATCCGTGAGATCGAAGAGAAGGTCAGCAATTATACGCATTCGACTCAGGAAATGAATACCCGCTCGATCGAAACGCTGGGACTGGTTGAACAAGGAAGGGATTCGGTAGCCAAACAGTCAGCAGGGATGCAGCGAAACATTGAAGCGACAGCCAAGGTTTCAGAATCCATCGATGCGTTAGCCCAAAGCGCCAGGGGAATCACGAAGATTACGGAGACGATCTCAGAGCTTGCCGATCAGACCAACCTGTTGTCCCTGAACGCATCCATCGAAGCGGCCAGAGCTGGCGAGCATGGCGCAGGCTTTGCCGTTGTCGCCCAGGAGGTGCGTAAACTGGCCGAAGAATCTACGTCTTCAACCCGGGAAGTATTCAATCTCGTTCGGAGCATCGAATCGGACATCAAACACGCGTCCCAAAACATCAAAATCAATGAGGAGGTCGTCAGGCAGCAGACCGAAATGATCCGCGAAGCAGAGCTTGTGTTTATGGAGATCGTAAACAGCGTGCAGTATATTTCGGAACAGATCGCCGCTTTCTCCAAGGAAAGCCAGTCCATGCTGGATAGCGCGCAGAGCATTTCTTCCGCGATTCAGAATATATCCGCGATCACGCAGCAATCCGCTGCCGGAACGGAGCAAGTGTCGGCCTCCATGAACGAAGGCATCTCGTCGATCCAGAAGATGGCTGAAGAAGCGGAAGCGATGAATAACGCCGTTTTCCGGCTGCAGAAAACCATCAATATTTTCAAATTTTAAGCAGCGAAGCAGTCTACATAAGCTCGCATTTATAGTAACTAAACTTAAAGGCCAAGAATCTATCGAGATTCTTGGCCTTTTTATCATCCTTCCTCTTGATGCTCGCTCCATAACCGCGCGAAGTTCACAAGCCGCCCTTCCTCAAATTCGGCGCGGTAAATATCAGGCAATGTGGTTCCCAGCCAAAAATGATAATCGAAGCGCTCATCATAATGCTGGAGCATGAGTGTCATGATATCGCCGTGCGTCCCGATCGCTACCCGCTTGCCTCCATATGCATTCAAAATTATCTCGAAGGCCCGGATCGCACGGCTTTGCGCGGCTTTACCGGATTCTCCTCCCGGGAAGGAGAAGGCCGAATCCTGGAACAGTTTCTTTTTGGCATCAAGGAAGGAATGTCCCTGCAAATCGCCGGCCATCCGTTCTCTTAAGTCCTCCTGCTCCGCAATCGGTAATCCTAAAGCGTCCGCCAATGGTTGGACCGTGTCCTTCGCTCGCTGATAAGGGCTCGACAGGATCGCGTCAATCCCTTCATCCAGCAGCATCTCCTTCACTCGCTCCGCAGCATGAGATCCCTGCGCCGACAATTCACGAGACCGTTCCTTCCCCTCGATAAATGGGGATTCCGCATGTCTCACAAAATATATAATCGTCATTCTTCGATCCCCGCTTCTGGATTCGTCTCTAATTCGGGCTCCATCATCATCTCGACAAACGGCGTTAACGGCAGCAATCCCAGTGTGTCAATCGGAATCCATTTGGCTCCCAAGGAGTCTTGACCGTCACCGTCCGTTTGGATTCTAGCTTGATCATCCAGCAGCTCGACATCATAAATAATGCCGATATGATGCAGCTCTTCCATCTGATTCGCTTCATACTGATACACGATCGTATAAGAGACGGCCGTCCGAATGCTTCCCTTAATTGAACCAAGTCCGGTCTCCTCCATAAATTCGCGCTGAAGGGTATGCTCCGGCTCTTCGCCGAACTCGATCGAGCCGCCCGGTAAATCCCACTTCCCCTTATGCGGCCCTCTCGCTTTCTGGATCAACAGGATATGATCATGCTGAACCAGTATTCCATAAACGCCGAGATGCGTATGTTTCACCATGGTCCATCCCCTCCCTTTCTCGCAGTGAAGGTCATCCATTGACTTCGGAAAAGAACGTCTCTCCCCTCCTTCACTTCTTGAATATCCTGCTGCACCTGCCGCCTCGTTAAGATTTCCCATTCCGAATACAGCTCATCAAGGATGGAAAAGGCCCTTTCGGTCGACAGATTCAACTCGATTAACCCCTTTTCCTCCAAACCAGTCTTCCGATCGATTTCCTTCACTTCCGTACTCATCATGATGCAGTGAATGCCCTGGTCCACGGTTCCAGCCTGCATTTGTTTGACCTTACATACGAAGGCTTCTTCCGAGCTCAAATGCTCCAGGCATGAACAGGTAATAATGTAGTGATAAGTCGCCTCGGCAATTTCGTAATGCTCTACGTCTGCTGCAAGTGCCTCGATGCTTGAGCTTACGCCGTACAACGCGGCATACTGCACCAGCTTGTCGATAGCCGATGGCAGCAAATCCACGCAGATGACCTGCCCGTTCCCCGATTGGATCCGCTGCGCAACCGGGATACTGTTACGCCCGACGCCACATCCCAGATCCAGTACCCGCAGATCCGGAAAGGGCAATAAGTCCAAATAATCCAGAACGGTCTGAACGGGCTTGGCTAACCAGCTCCCAGGTTCAAACAATACGGCTTCTTCATACAATTTCTCGTGATACGACTTTTCCTTTTCACGCGCTCGGTCGAATATGTTCAATGTTATAACCCCTTGTTTCTGCCGTTATCAGCCGCTTTCTAACAAATTCCACATAAGAATGCCTAAATCCTTGCCGATCGTATCTCTTACTCGGCAAACTCTAATCTAATCCTCGATGATCGCTAAACGCGGCCACTGATCCTTCCATTGTTTCTTGCGTACCCGTTCCAAGTAATAGCCCCGTTTATCAAAGTTAGGACTTCTTCGAACCCGAAGCGCGAATAAATCATCCAATCCGTAAGGACAGCAAAGCTCAAGCTCCCCTGCGACGTTCAGTCTGGCCCCGACCGCGGTGGCCGTCTCCGGCCAATGGGTTAGCGCTGCATGGGTTGAATGATAGGGCTCGTCTCCATTCTTGGCATGCATTCTGGCCTGATTCTTGACCGACCATTTCGGGTTCGCCGTCGAGGTCCTTAAGTGCAACTCCAGGGCAGCATCCCGTTCTTCGGACACATCATCCGGATCGAAGTAAACGACATCGATATCGGTATGCCGGTCCGTCCCGTCTAATCCATGCAGGATGTCCCATACATAATTTCGAATGTAACCCGCGGCAATATAACATTGCGGCAGGGCTAAATCCCGAACGATGCCCAAATCCGCCATCAATGGCTTGTGCTGCCTTATGTATTCCTTTAACCGTTCCTCTAACATGCCTTCACCGCCCATGAATGGTTGATATGAATCCCAGCTTGCTTGTAATCGCGTCGTCTCCAGGTCCCTCACGTTTACGAACCCCGCCGAATATGCGCGAGTATGCCCCAGAGAACCTTGATCCGTGTAAAAAAGCATAGACCGCTTCACGAGGAAACCGGCCTATGCACGCTTAGATAAAACTATTATATTCCAAATAATCCCTGACTTCTAGTCCTTCCTTGGTATCGGGAAGCTGCTTACACAGCCGCATCCACCCGCTCCTGCGATGCCCCGTCGCAGCGCTTGCACACTTTCAGGGCAGTCCCGTCCGATTTGGTCCGAGGATACAACAGTTTGGTCCGGGTACTCTTGCACACCGGGCATGTGCCGCGCGCGCGGGTCGGTAAGTGCCATAAGGATTTGCCTCTTTTTTGTTTTGCCATTTGCCAGATCCCCCATTCCATAGATTCATTATCGTCACTCTTACATATATGAAAGGGTTCGGCATAACATGTCGGCAGCTCCCATGGAATCTTGCATTATACAACAAAAAGAGAAGGCATCCGTAAACGCCCTCTCTTTAGCAGCATGATTCATGTATTCATAAACGCCACAATCTCTTCCTTAGCCGGTATGGAGGATTGAGCACCCGGACGGGTCACCGTCAATGCAGCAGCTGCGGTCGCAAACCGCAGCGCTGCTTCCGTATCCAGCCCCTCCGTGCAAGCTGCCGCATAAGCACCGATGAAGGTATCCCCTGCCGCCGTGGTATCCACGGGTTTGACGCGGAAAGCCGGAACGTTAAAACGCTCTCCGCGCGCATTCCCATAGAAGCACCCTAACTCGCCAAGGGTGATGATCACGTTGGAGGTGCCTCTTCCGATGATCGATGCTGAAGCTGCCTCGGCCGAAGCTGCGTCCTCCACCCTCAGCCCGCTAACCACGCTTGCTTCCGTTTCGTTTACAATCAATGTATCCAGCAGCGGAAACACCTCGTGCGGAATCGTTCGCGCGGGGGCCGGATTCAGCCAGACGCGAACGCCTGCCTTGCTGGCCGATCGGATGACATGCTGTGTCGTCTGCCACGGAATTTCATTCTGCAGCAGCACCGCATATACGCCGTCCCAGTTCACTTCGGCGGCAACATCCTCTTCGGTCAGCCGCCCATTGGCTCCTTCCGAGAGCACGATATAGTTCTCGCCTTCTTCGTTGACCGTGATGATCGCGATTCCGGATGTGCCTGCCTTGGTGAGAACGGACGAGACGCCAACGCCGCGCTCCTCCAAGGAAGCAACCAAAGTGCTTCCAAAAGGATCCAGGCCCACGGCGCCGACCATGCTGCAATCGGCACCTGCCAAGGCTGCGGCCACAGCCTGATTCGCCCCTTTGCCTCCGGGAAAAAACTGTGCGTCCCTGCTGTGAATCGTTTCCCCCGGCTGGGGAAACTGCGCTACATTACTCACAACATCCATATTGATGCTTCCAATGACAACCAGCTTACGCAAAGTTAACCCGCTCCCTTCTGTTAAACCGGCTTCGGCTCGAATGTACGGACGCGAACTTCCTTGATCTCGTTCTCGCCATCCTCCAGACAACCAAAACCGAACATGCCGTGAGCATAGGCGGTTTCCTTGCATTCCAGCACATTCTCTCCATTAATATACAAGATGAACCTGTCCCTCTCGGACACCAGCTTCAGGCGGTATTCTTTACCCAATGCCCAATCGTATTTTGCCGTAATCAAACGCTTGATCCCGAAATCCTGTTTGATAAACGATACGGAGTTCGGGCCGTCGAAGCCGGCCAGATAATGACGCATGACGCCTTGCGCTCTTGCAATAACACCATGGCTGGTGCCGGATATCGGTTTGATGGTCGCCTCAATCTCCATATCTCCGGCATAATAATTGCCGGAAAAGGAGGAGGTATCCCCTTCTGAGGAACAATGCAGGGCACCGTCACGCAGCTCCCATTTCCCGCGATGATGCGAGAATGGGGTGACGGAAGCGAACTCTTTGGCCTGCTTGGCAAAATCGATCGTATAGTCTGAAGCCCCCGTGATGCGGAATTGCCCGATGAACAAACTTCCGATGGCACGGTTCAAGAGCGGCGACGGGCTCTCCAAGATCCAGCCGATCTCATCGATCATGGCACCATCCGTATCCGGGATGACGAATTGCACCGCGTTCCACTCTCCGCATACGGGAGTCAACGCAGCCAAACGCACGTCCTCCTGCGTATAGGTATTGCGCACATACGGAGTCAAGGTAACCGGTTCGCCTTCCCACTGATCCACATAAATGCGGGCGGATACGGTTTGTCCGCTATAGGCCAGCGGCGCAAAGGTCGGCTTATACTTCTCATCGTTGAACTCGGCGCGCCGGTAGAACGGTTTGTAATAGATTTTGCTGCTGTCGCCTTCAACCAGTCTGTCAAAAACCACTTCCAGCGATCCTCTGCTGTCATAAACCTGTTTCGTCGAATGGCGAACGACCGGGGTTTTGAAGGAATGGCTCGTCCGGAAGCCATGCGTAGATCCCGGCAGGTCGAAATCGAAATACACCTCGCCCTGCTTCACCCGACGAACCAGCTCTTCAGGTGCTTTCTCTCCGTTAAGACGATAGCCAAGCAGTGCAAGCTCTTTGGCGAATGTCGGAAAATCCACCAGATTCAAATAGCCGGACACGCTGGAAGCCACGATGAAGTCATTGATCGGCTTGCGGTAATGATCCGGGATTCCCGCCAGACCTCCGTAAACGCCGAGGATCGTTCCCACATTGCCTGCGTTGCAATCGGTGTCCCAGCCGCACATCGACGCGATCTCCACCGTGCGCGCAAAATCTCCCTCGCCATACAGAAGGGCAAGCACGCACACGCCCGCATTCGGAATAATGTGGCATACACCCGTATATTTATCGTATCCCCAGTGGTCCTCCAAATACTGGCGGCAAGCGCGGAAATCGGAAGGCTGCTCCCGGTGGAAGTCCATCACCGCATGGACCACTCGCGCATAGGTGGAGTCATCCGGAATCATGCGCAGGCCTTCCGCGATAATCTCATCCATGGATGAAGCATTAAAGGCTTTGGCTATGCAAGCGGCCATGAAGCGGGCGCCATACAGCCCGTTGCCGTCATGGGAGACGCTGGCCGCTTTTTCCGCGTAATCCGCCGCTTTCTCCGCTTGCCCCGGGAACAGCAGGCCCCAGGAATCGATGAAGATCTGGCCGCCGATCTGCTCCGCCATCTCCGTGCCGTTGACCTCGATCGAACCGGAGCGAGGGGCCGGGATGCCTTTGCGCAGATTCACATAGGCGCGGTGCTCGGTACTGATATCCTCGCCGCCCCACCAGAACATGCCGATCCCTTCCCTAGCGTAATTGAGCCATGCCTTGCCCACATCCTCCGGCGAAAGCTCACGGTCCGTCGCATCGTCATACAGCGCGCGAATAAAGAAAACCGGACCGTTTGCGTCATCGTCCGCGGCAAAGGTTTTGTACGGCTTCACGTAATCCCGGATATCGCCGTATACGTCCCGAATGCGTTCATACGTCCAAGCTACCGGTTCGATGGGAGCACCGAGCCTTATGCCAATGTTCATGCCGATGAATCCCGCATATACCGTCTCTACATAATGTTTAGGTATCATTTGCTCTCCCTCCTGTTTCAACCATTCCTCTACATCCGCTGGGTTCCAATAGCTTGCAAAAAACTATGGACTCACAATATTCTTCCGAGATTCATTGATGCGAAGATCCTCTTCGATGATCTTCGCGGCAATGCCGCTAAACCGGTCGGCGATGGCACACAGGTCCAAACGATTCACCTTATTCAGCTGCTTAATATCTTCCTTGCGGATGACCTCGCTGCCATACATGGCGCCCAGGATCACCCCGACCATGACGCCGATCGAGTCCGTATCGCGCCCGGAGTTAACCCCGTCCAGAATCGAACGGTAGTACTCTCCATCATTGAGCACGATGAACGCCAGTGCCATCGGCAGCTCTTCAATCGACCATAGACGGCTTGGCGTATAATGGTTGCTCGGGATGCCGACCTTGTCGATATGGCGGCTCACGTCATCGCCCATCGGCGAATATTTAAGCATGATCGCTTGCAATACCTCGATCACTTTGTCCATGTCATCCCGCTCCTGCCGCAGATCGCGCGCGGCTTGCGTCATCTCCACAATGGCCGCTTTCGTGCCGTCTTTCGCCAGGCTGATGGCGGTGCGGACAATATCGTCCACACTCACCCCTGGCTCAAAGGCCTTCGCCACGCAAGCGGCCAGCACGCCCGCGGCTTCCAGGCCGTAGCTGCTCTGATGACCCATCGCAAACAGGATGGCTTCATCATAGGCCGCCTTGGGATTGCCCGCATTGACGATCCCGATCGGGGCGATGTACATTGCCGCCCCGCAGTTCACCATATTCCCGATGCCGCCTTCTCTCGGATCGCAATTGGCCAGCACATGACGCATGAAGATGTATTTTTCCGGATAGAACAATCGGTCAATAATCAGCGTCTCCTCATTCAGCTCAGGGACAAACGTCTTGCGGAACGCAATCTCCTTCACGAACTCCTTGCCCATATCATAGGCATCCAGATGCCTGCCCTCGGTAAGATACACGTTCATGAGCGCAATGGTCATCAGCGTATCGTCCGTGACAATGCCATCGCCCCTTACCCGGCCAAGCCGGACGTCGGGGGGCAGGTCCATCTTATGCCATCTTGTCATGAGGGATTCCACGCGTCCGTACTTGGACTTGATCTCCCCGTACGTCAATTTCTCGATTGGAGCTCCCATTGCGTCTCCGAGCGCGGTGGATATCACCACGCCCCTCACCCGGTCACGAAACGAAGTCATAGTTATAGGCTCCTTACTTGATGTTTTCGTTGGCGTATTTCGTTATCTCTGCTCCGCCTGCAGCATTCCAGGCTTCAACGAATTGGTCGAATTGGGACAAATCCTTCTTGCCTGTAATAAAGTCCGTCGAATATTCCTTGTACAGATTATTCATCGCATCCCAGTTCGCAATGAATTGCTCAGGGATGATGAAATTATTGTCTTCCGTGTAGAAATCGCCAGCCATTTTCAACGATTCGGTTCCAGGCTCACCCAATAGCGGCGTTTTCAAAGGCGTTTCGGATTTGATCTCGGTCGGCTCCCAGAAACGCGCATACCATTCGCTGTAATATTTCTCGTTCAGCTCGATCTCGCCGTCAACGACTTTATAATGCTCGTCTTCGAAACCGAGACGGTCCAGCATTTGCCCCTTCGGACTTGCAAGGTAATCAAAGACCTTGAACGCCACGTCTTTATTCGGTGACTGGGAAGAGATCGCAAGTCCTCTGGATTCCTTCGTTACATCGGTTGCCCCGAAGCCTTGAGCTTCACCCTTGGCAGGCGGCAGCACGATCAGGTTAGCGTCTTCTCCGCCAAGCTCCTGCATTCTTCCGTCATACAAATCGATGATTTTGCCGGCTGTGCCCGTAATAACGGCAGCTTCCCCTTTATAGAAGGCATCCTCCTTGGTATCCCACTGCTTCGTAATGAATTGCGGGTCCAGCAGCCCTTCCTTGTAGAGCTTGTTGTAGAACGTCAGCTTTTCTTTTTCATTCTGGGAAACCTTGGAGTACTCATAAGTGCCGTCTTCCTTCTTAAGCCAAGTCGTATCCAAACCGAAAGCCGTATTGAAAATGAAATTGATCTCGGCAATATCGCCTGCTGCCGTCAGCGCGTAGCTCGGCTTGCCTTCACCCGGCTTCTTCTCCACCAATTCCTTAAAGAAGGCGTAATAATTGTCGACGGTCGGATTCTCCATCAAGGCCTTGGAGCTATCCATGGCATTAAACCAGTTGGCCCGGATGACCGGTGTCTTCGGTGCGAGCGGTTTGATCCACAGCAGATACGGATAGCTTGCCATCCGCGTTTGGTTATGCGGCTCGATGATATCTTTAATGTAAGTGGATTTTTCAATGTAAGGCGTCAGATCCTCCAGCAGGCCTTGTTCGGCAATTTGCTGGTCGCCGCCTTGGAAGTAGATGATATCCGGAATGGTTCCGCCCAACAGCAGCAGATTCAGGTTCTCGGCATAACTGCCCTGTGCCAGATCCACTAGCTCGAATTTCACGTTTAAGCCTTCGTCTTCGGCCAGGGATTTCTCCAAGGTCTCGAAGAATTTAACGGAAACGGGATTCGCCGTTCCTTCATCCTTGTACACGATCTTCAGCGTAACCGGATCACCGCTTCCTTCAGGCTGCGCGGTCCCGGGCTCGGTCTGGCCCGCTCCCGGCGTCTTCGAATTCGATGTACATGCCGACATGACCATAACCAGCATGGCAACGATGAATAACAGGCTTAATTTTTTCATGTTCATCTTTCTCCCCTTTTTTGAATTTGAACATTCATGCCTTAAGTTAAGCAGCCTTCCTTAGCTTAATCCTTGACTCCGCCCTCCAGTTCGCCTTTGGCGTAATATTTCAAAATGAACGGATATAGGAATAACAGCGGCACAATCGCGATCATGATCGTACCTGCCTGCAGGGAAGCGAAATCAAAATTGATCGAGCTGTCGAACATGTTCTGGTTCCCGATCAGGGACGTATTGTCCTTACGGACAACAAACTGCCTGAGCACGACCTGCAGCGGCCATTTGGTCGGGTCCGAAATATAGAGCGTCGCCCGGAAATATTCATTCCAGTGATACACCCCGTAGAACAAGCCCAAGGTCGCCAGCCCCGGTTTGGAGAGCGGCAGGATGATGCGGCTGTACAAGCGGAAATGCCCTGCGCCGTCGATTCGGGAAGCCTCCAGAATCTCCTCCGGAATGTCCTGAATGAACCGCATGAGAATAAAGAGATAGTATACGTTGATCGCTTTGTACAGGATCAGCGAAGTTAACGTATTCATCAGTCCGAGATCCTTCACGAGCAGGTATTCGGGAATCATGCCCGGCTCGAATACCATAATGACGATCAGGAAAAACAACACGACCTTTTTCCCGATAAACTCGGTTCTGGCCAGCACGTACGCTGCCATGGAGGTCAGCAGCAGATTCAGGAATGTGCCTGCCACGGTAATCCATACCGAATTCAGAATACTGCCCGTGATCAAGGGATTGGACAACAGCAGCTGGTAGTTGATCGTTGAGAATCCCTTCGGTATGATGTCCAGACCGCCCATCAGATGGGCTTTGCCGGGGTCGGTCAGAGACAGCGCCAGCAGATTCAGGAGAGGAACCAAGACCATGAGCGTAAATACAAACAACATCAGATAAATGACGATTTTGGAAATTTCAAGCCGTCTCATCGTAAATCCCTCCTTTACCAGACGCCCTTGCCCGAGAAGCGCTTCGATATGAAATGCGTGCCCAGGATGAGAATGATGCCGATCACGCCCTTGAACAGGCTCGCTGCGGTTGCATAAGCAAACTGCCCGTTTCCGATACCGATCCGGTACACATACGTGTCCAGAATATCGACCACGCTGATGATGGAATCGTTCATAAAGTTAAACACCTGATCGAAACCAGCATTCATGAAGAAGCCCAGATTCAGAATGAAGACGGTTACAACTGTGCTGTATAAATGAGGAAGCGTGATGTACCTCATCTGCTGCAGCCGGGTCGCCCCGTCGATCTTGGCTGCTTCATACAATCCTGGGCTGATCTTCATGATGGCTGCCAGATAAATGATCGAATCCCAACCCGCGCTTCGCCAGATTTCGGAGAATACAAGCACCCAGCGGATATGCTCCTTGCTGGTCATGTAATCCACGGACGGCAGTTGGAAGAAATTCGCAATCAGATTGACTCCGCCTTCGGCTGGGTTCAAGAGACTAAGCCAGATCCCGGCAATCACGACCCAAGACAAGAAATGCGGCAGATAAACCACGGATTGCACATATTTGCGGTATTTCGAGCTCCGAACTTCATTAATCAGAAGCGACAGCATGATCGGAATCGGGAACACGAATACGATTTTCATCAAACTGATGATGATGGTATTCTGCAGCACGCTCGTGAAGGCGGGGGAGCTGAACAACGTCTTGAAGTGCTTCCACCCGACCCACACATGATCCCCGAGAATCCGGTAATCCTGAAAGGCGAGTTTCATGCCGTACAGCGGAATGATGTGAAAAACAAAAAAGTAGAGCAGAGGCAGCGACAGCATCGCGTATAATACCCAATCCTGCCTTAAGCGTCTTAACACCTTCATGGCTTACCCCTCCTCCCCATGTTCGATGGATAACTTCATGAGGGGAGCATGCTGCTGGGCACCATACACGTCGCGGTCGCCGACGCTGCCCGACGATATGTCCCGCGACATCGTGATCTTGAAACCCAGCGCCTGGTCGAAAAACACCAGATGATGAATCTGCTCCTCCCGTATCTGATACAGCTCGCATATGGTCCGTTTCGATATGATGCCGGACTGTTTCACTCTGTCATATTGCTCCTTGGAATCAAACAACACGTCTAATGTAATTTCGAAGGGGCCCGAGTTTTTGCTTCGCAGCACCTTCGCCAAATCGCCGAGTTGAGTCATGGTTTGATCCTCCTTATCGATGCTCTATACGAAAAGCATTATTTTTCATTTCCATCAGGTGGTAGACGGAGAATTCATACACAGGACCGAACTCGATGTCGCTTGGCGCGAATGGAAAAGCGAGATTGCCCGCCGTTGATTTCCGGCCTTCGTAGCCATAGTGCAGGAAGGTGGAACGCACCGTCGCGCAAATGCTGTTTGCCAACTCCTGCGTTTTGGCCACCACTTCGAACATGACGCCGATCTCGTGCCCGTCGAACGACTCGGGCTCCTTGCTTCCGAGAACGCCGTTCTTGCCGTAGTTGTAGAATTGAATCCGATAATCCGATTCCGGAATTTCCCGGTAATATTCCCGCGCCTGGTTGCGCACATATTCTTCAACCTCTTCCAGCTTCCCGATCAGGATCGGGTCCCGGATCCCTGCGACCACAAAGGTCCGATACGCGACGCGTCTTGCGCCTTCCAGCTTGATGAAATATTTCTCCGCCGGAAGGAATCGGCTGCCCGTCACGCGAACGACGCCTTTTTCCACTTCCTCGAATCGGCAGTTCTCCAAATCAAGCGTGAATCCGGGACCATGCAGAATATACGGATGTTCCTTCTCATAGAAGGTATGGGCGGCAACGCTGGTCGGGCTGCACGTCCGGTTCGGGTTAAGCGATTGAACGGTAAACGAATCATCGCTTATCGTGCCAAGAATGCTGTCCTTGGTTGTGCCAGGTTCGGCGCACAGTGCGCCGCATTCCAGTATTTTGCCCAGATGATAGGATAGCCCCGGGTCCTTGCCATGATAGATCCCGATCGCCGCGAATGGGGACGGATCATAAGCCCTGCCGCATACGATAATGTCCCCGCCTTGTTTAAGCGCTTCCACAATAGGCTCGTGTCCCATCTGAGCAACGATGCTGTTCGTTGAATCAATCCGCTCGCGGGTCAGTGGCGGAATGTTCGGGCTCAGTCCCTTGATTCTCCCTTCTTCGCTTGCCAAATGGATTTCCTCCTGCGTAAAATCCGCCCAGATAACGGACACCTTGGCCTGAAGACCCCGCTCATCCAAAATCTCATCAATGATATCCAGCGTCCAGTTCACATGGGTCCTTGCTCCCGAGCCGCCGGCCGATCCGATGATAATCGGAATTTTCCGAGGCACACCCTGGGTGATCATGATGTCCAGGTCTTTCTTAACCGCGCGCTTGCTGACGATCGATACGCCGGCGCCCAGCTTATGCGGTCCGCCATCCGTAGATCCTGCATCCACGACGATGCCGTGCAGTTCAAACTCAAGTCCGTTCATAAAGGATTGTTCAGGAAAGCCATATCCCAGCATGCCGCAGGGTGATAGAATTCGAATGTCTGTATTCATCTGCAGTCCCTCTCTACCCACATATTCACCCATGCCATTGGATAATTGGATTATCCAATTTGTGCTAAAAGGGGTGCATTTTCCCCCTCTTAAACATGAATGTGGTTTTTCTGTATGTTTTCTTTAACCCGGCTAAGATGGTTCAGCAAAGCCAGCTTCGCTTTTACCGGATCCCGTTCCTTAATGGCTTGCATAATAAGTAAATGTTCTTCGTAGACCTCGCTCTTTCGCCCCGGAATCTGCGCTGTTTTGCTCAGCGTCCGCTGAAGCAAATCCATATGCAGTTCAATCATATTGACGAGGACCACGTTATGCGTAGCTTTGGCAATCGACAAGTGGAATGCCTGATCCGGCTTCGATCGATCCTCCGCATTCTGATCGATCTCCCCCCACGTTGCGAAGGCTGCCTCAATCTCGGCGATATCTTCATCGGTTGCCCGCTTCGCCGCCAGCTCCACAATTCCCGTCTCGAACAATTCCCGCGCCTCTAACAACTCGATGATGGTAGCGCGTTCAATGTTGTCCAGAATACGGCTCCGATCCTCGGCAACGTCCAGTGCCTTGCTCAGGAAACGTCCGCCGCCCGGTCTGGCTTCAATCAATCCTTCGCGCTCCAGAATACGAAAGGCTTCCCGCAATGTTCCGCGGCTAATGCCGAAGGACTGGGCCAACTCCCGTTCTGTCGGCAGGACATCACCCGGAGCCAGATTCCCTTCCAGAATCAGATTCTTGATCTGTTCGATAACATCCTCGTACACCCGATGATATTTAATCTTCTTAATGGTCATATGACTACCCTCTCTATCCCTACTTGCGCAAACGATAATTGGGTGATCCAATTAACCGCACGTTTAGCATAAACGCATCTGAATAGGCTGTCAAGCATATAAATAGCGCTTTCATCGATAAAATTACGGTAGTTTTGACCTATAAGGCAGTGGAAACCGGATAATTGGGTCATCCAATCATCCGATATATTGGGCGATTGAGCGCCTCTAGACGGCGATCCATGGAACGAAATAAATAACCCTGCCGTGGACGAAAATCCATGACAGGGTTTGTGCTCTAAGACTTCAAATTTATGACTGCGATCTCCGTTTGGTCCATTGCCATCTTATGTAACCATATAAGCCGCCCAATAGAACGAAGCCTCCGATCGCTGCTGCTGTTTGCCACCCGCTGCTCCGCTCCATCATTCCAAACGTTACCTGGGGCTGCAGGGTTTTCATCCGTTCATATTGCTTGGTCAGATCCAGATCCTGCGCATGTCTCTTTGTTAGCACCATCCCTTGCAGCATCATAAATGCAAAATAGCCTATATAGATCGCTGCGGCAAACAGCACGGATTCCATCGCCAGACGTTTACGCGTTATCATGATCCCCCTCCTCTCTCGTTCTTGTTTTCTAACCAATACCACCGTCTTTATATCCATTTCACAATCTCACTGATGACGTAAGCCGCCGGAATAATCACGAGCTGGGCCAGCATCGTTCCGAAAAACCGCGAAACCATCAGCATCGTATACACCTTGCCCAGCTGTTCCCTCGCTTCCTCATTACGGGTGGCTTTGTCCGTAATCAAACCAAGCTGGGGATCGATAAATATCGTTAAGATAATCGTTGCAATCCCGTTGATCAGTCCGGATGCTTGGGAGGCCATCGTGCTGTACTGGGGAACGAGATGTGCGGCATACAGGGATGCCAGGACACCTACCGTGTAAAAAGCCGTAACCACGATATTCAGCAAAATGAACCGTTTAGGTACGCCTAAGTAGCGAAACTGGCTCCACTTCAGATTCGGCTTCCTGATGTAATGCCGTGTATTCTTGAGCTGACCGATGGTCACGCTTGATACAAGCTTCGGAATGGATCCGGCGACCTCCAGCTTACTGATAATGCGGCTGAACAGATTGACGAAGGTAGGAAACAATGCAATCGCGACAATCGTTCCGATCGATGCAGCCAGCAATATCGCCCTGAAATAAGAGAGCACGTCAAACGAAGGATCCACTTTTGCATAATCCACGAATTTGCCTGTCAGCGGAGCTTGAACCAGGTTGGATGTCCGGGAAACCAGCACAATGATTCCGGTCAAGGATAACGCCACCGCAATTTTGTTCAACTTCACTCCGGCATATCTCGCAGAGTATGACAACGTCTCCGCCGTATGAATAATCATCGTCAGGACAAACACAACAATCAAGCTCTGTATCATAGAGGGTTCCTCCCCACCTGAGGTGCAGGCTAAGTCGTACCATATCATGTCACCGATTGAATCTGCAGTCTGTTTCTCCCTATATGTCTATCGTATTTACGGCCGGATTAGTACGTGCCCTCCCTGCTCTTGAAGCATGAATGCCGTCCGGTCATAGATATTCTGTAATTGCTGCCGAGTGATCAGGCTCGCGTTATGTTCAAACGTCACATGGAACCGTGAATTACGGGCGGCAACGTATTGCAAATAGGCATAGGCTTCGCCATAGTTCGCATCATGATCATGCTCCGGCAGCACCGGCAGATGATGCGTGAACTTGTCCTTTTCATACCATACGTTACTGTAATGGACCAAATAAATCCGGGACGCCATCTGATCGAGAAATGGGTATGGGTCAAAACCTTGAAAGGCCCTGCGAGCAATATCAAGCCTGGCCGTATCCAGCACAAACCCGATGTCGGGATAAGCGTGAAAGCTATCGATCAGCACATCCCCGTAATCTCCAAAGAAATCATGCTCTAGCACAATGCGCTGCCCATAGCGAAGCTGGAGTTCACAGAGAAACTCGAATAATCGCTTCGACATTTCCCGAAATCTTTCTTTGCTCAATTGGCTGTAACTGTAACGCTCCTCAGGGCTAGGAAGTCGCGGGTACGGCGTGAAAGGCTCCTGAAAGACCGGATAAAACGGATAATGAAACAGCATATAATCTGCCCCCATACTGGAGGCTAACTGAACCTCGGCCGAGATTTGTTCAAGCGCTTCCCGAAAGACCTTGGGTTCGGGTGCATTGACTTGTGGCAACCGATATCCCGCTTCACGAAGAATCGGGGCATGAACACCGAACGCGATCCGCCGGTTACGGCAAAAATCGCTGACTTCAACCAACGCCTCCCGATTCGGAAAGCTGCATATTTCCATCCCGCTGATATGCTTGTCCGCAAGCCGTTCCCATCGCTCTTCCGTAAACTGATCCCACATGCCTATCTGTAAACGACTTTGAGTCATGTGCTCAGCTTCTTTCGAACAAGACGAATTTGCCCGCGATGGTTGATCTCGTCCTCAAAGACGTGGAACCACATAAAATAGTAATTTGCGTGCTTGTTATACCAGAATGGCTGCTCGATATAAAGCCATTCATCCGTAACCGACCGGAACAAATCGAAGGTCCGGTTTCGGACTTCGTTTAACCGCTCGATATAATAATCGAGGGCATGACCTCGTATCGCGGCTCTGCCTTCATCGCCCAGGTTGAGGGCGGGCCCCCATATCCGCAGCTCATCCTGGCTTAATTCGCGCTCTTCGAACGTGCTGACCTGATAGGCATATTCCACGGCGGCAGCATGCAGCAGCAATGCTCCGATCGAATTCCCCCCTTTTTCTGCGACGAAATCGAGCTGCTCCATGGTTAAATCCTTGACCTCTTGCAGCGTCGTGAACCTGGCATAATTCATCATCGACAGTAAGCGGCTAATATCCGGTGAATAACCGGGAAGGTCCGCGATGAGCAAATGCGGGTCATTGTGAAACATGTCCATCACCTTCGTTTCTTGGTTATGTACTTTCCTTACCGGGGCCGGCACGGAAATCACGACTCAGCCTTTATTCGCCCAAACTTATTTTAACATTATTTCCCTCCTGCGTATCCCGTTTCCTTGAGCAAAGCACAAGGTTCATCGTTCCATGCATTCGCGTGACGGTATGCAAGAGGGTAAGGAAACGGTTGCCTTTCCCTGGAACGGTGGAACCGTGTTTTAAGTTTAAACTGCTGCTGCATCGATAATAATGGAACTAGAGGGTCTATGTTTGAAACTTTGTTGCCTGAACAGGGGGATTCACATGTGGAAAATGGTGCTTTCCTACATTCCGGAATGGAAGGTTTTTATGCAAGGTTTCATCGCTTTTATGGTTCCATATATCATCTCAAGGTTTTTTAAATGGGTTCATCACTCAAAGGAAGACTGAGGAAATGGCAGGTATCCACAATGAAACAACATGACCATGAAAATATCAAATCATTGGATCCTGCTCAAACCCGATCACTTGAGCATTTCACGGGGAAATTCGCCTTGGATCTTGAACTGGTGAGAAACGAGATCGGTCATAACTCGGATGTGCGCTTTAGGGAGTTTTACATTGGAGGCACAGGCATATATGCGGCCATCGTTTTCGTAGACGGACTGTCGGATAAAGAACTCATCGACAAACACATTATGAAATCGCTTATGGCGAGCTTCTTCGAAAAAAATGATCGGGATCCCTCTCTTGTGCACGGTGTCATTACTAAAGAGTTTATTAAAAATCAAGTTCTTACCATTAGTGAAGTAACAGAAGCCCATCATGTTCATGATTTGGTGTCCAAGATATTGACAGGTTCGACTGCACTGTTAGTGGATGGCGTGCAGAATGTGCTCATTCTCGGTACGACCAAAGGGAAATCGCGCAATAATGAAGAACCGTCATCAGAGCCATTGGTTCGAGGCCCACGGTTAGGATTCACAGAATCATTAAGTGATAATACCGCCCTTTTACGACAGCATGGTGATAACAGCAGCTTATCCATCATCAAGTTTCAAGTAGGAGAACGTTCTAAAAAAGAACTTGTCATCGCCTATATCAAAGATATGGCGGATCCTGCTTTGTTGGAAGAGGTCCAGAAAAGAATCAAAAAAATCAATGTGGATGATGTACCCGAATCAGGCTATGTAGAGCAGCTGATCGAGGATAATTACCTCAGTCCTTTTACACAAGTACAGAATACGGAGCGTCCCGACCGCGTATACAGCGCCTTGATGGAAGGACGGGTTGCCATCTTGTTGGATGGGACGCCGTTCGCTTTGATCGTTCCGGTTTCATTAAGTATGATGCTGCACTCGCCAGAAGACTATTATGATCGTTGGTTGCCGAGTTTTCTCATCCGCTTGTTACGTTATTTCGCGGCCCTTATATCGCTTTTTGGTCCCTCCTTGTATATTTCGTTTGTCTCGTTTCACCAAGGGTTGATCCCTACCAAACTGGCCTTGTCCATCATGGGCACGAGGGAGGGCGTACCGTTTCCCGCCATAATCGAAGCCCTGATCATGGAAGTGGCGATCGAGATTCTGCGGGAGGGTGGTCTGCGATTGCCTAAACCTATTGGTCCGGCCATGGGTATCGTTGGCGGATTAGTCATAGGGGAAGCAGCCGTACAAGCGGGGATTGTCAGTCCGATTATGGTGATCGTGGTGGCGTTGACTGCCATTTCTTCCTTTGCCGTCCCTCAATACAGCGCTGGAATTTCGTTTCGCATGCTTCGTTTTGTAGCGATGTTTTTCGCTGCTGTGTATGGGTTGTACGGGGTCGTTTTGTTTTTCCTTTTCCTTTGCAGCCATTTAGTGAGGTTGAAGAGTTTTGGTGTTCCCTTTATCACGCCGGTCGTTCCTTATCGAGTAAGTGATTGGAAAGACTTTATGATTCGAATGCCGCTTCTGAAGATGAAACGCTTCCGGAAGGCGATACATAAGAAAGATTCCATCCGCTAAGGATAGCTCTTTATGAAAGGAAATAAAACAACATGATGGGTAGTTCAAAGGGCCAAATTACGAATGTGCAAGCAGCGGTTATCCTCGTCAATTATATTCTTGCAGCCGGGATCCTCACCCTCCCCCGAACTTCCGTGGAGAAAGTGAAAACGCCCGATGTGTGGATCACCGTTATTTTGGGCGGGATCATCGCCATGATCGTAGGGCTGATCATCGTGAAATTAAACCAGCGATACCCCGAAAAAACCTTCTATCAATACAGCCAAGAAATTGTAGGAAAATGGATGGGCGGGTTCCTCAGTTTACTTATTATCGGTTACTTTTTTACACTTTCTGCATATGAAGTCAGAACAATGGCAGAAGTAACCGGCCTTTTTTTGCTGGAAGGTACCCCCACCTGGGCCATCATCCTTCCTTTTATGTGGATAGGTCTTTATCTGATCATAGGCGGAATAAACACGATCGCCCGTTTGTTTGAAATCATATTCCCTATTACCATCGTCATTTTTTTACTGGTTGCCTTTTTGAGTTTAGGCATATTTGAGCTGGATAATCTCCGTCCCGTGTTAGGATTGGGAATTGTCCCTATGCTAAAGGGAATAAAGACAACCGCTCTCGCTTTTTTAGGTTCTGAAATTATGCTGCTCCTTGTAGCGTTTATGAAAAAGCCGGACAAAGCCGTTAAAGTTGTTCTAATTGGCGTATTCATCCCCTTGCTTTTTTACGTCATCACCGTTGTTATGGTCATCGGAGCATTATCGATCGATGGAGTGGTCACGAGTACATGGCCCACGCTTGAGCTTATGCGAAGTTTTGAGATCCCCGGCTTGATCTTTGAACGGTTTGAATCTTTCTTGCTCGTCATATGGATTATGCAAATATTCACGACCTTTACCATTACCTACTATGCGGCTGCTCTAGGGCTGGCCCAACTCTTCAAAAAAAAGATTCATTCATTTGTATATGGCTTGGTTCCGATAATTTACGTCATTGCCATGGCGCCCAAAAATATCAATGACCTATTTAAACTTGGAGATATCGTCGGCAATGTCGCGTTATTATTATTTGCCGTACTGCCAGTAATCTTACTTCTAGTCTCAAGAGTGAGAGGTGGAAAAGCTTGAAGCATATTACGATACGAACCCTCTTGAGTGCGCTGTTGGTTCTTATACTCTTACCTCTTACAGGATGCTGGAGCAATAAAGAAATTGAGGATTTGGGCCTGATTGTAGGTACTTCGTTGGATTTGGAAAAACAGGGGGAGCCAAGGGAAGAGTCTGCGGGACAAGCAGGCGGGCCTCCTCACCGGGATCGTATTACGATAACCAATCAATTTGTCACCGCAGAGACAACAGGCAAAGGAACAAAAACCGGTACTTCACAACAAAAAGCTTATAACAACGTTTCCGAAACAGGAGATACGATCCTGCCGACCTTACGCAATATGGTATTAAGAATCGAAAAACGCGCATTTGCTGAGCATTCAAAAGTGATTATTATAGGCGAGGATCTTGCACGCACCATGGATCTGCAAAAGATCTTGGATTTTTTTATCAGGGAACAGGAGATGAGACCAAGCTGCCTCCTTCTCATCGCTCAGAACCGTGCGAGCAAAATACTAGAATCGAAAAAGCCGATGGATATTCCAGCGTTAAAACTCGTTGAAATGACACATGGTCACGGAAGAACCACCAAGATTTTACCACCGACTACACTGACCAAGATCGAGGGGAAGCTGCATTCAGGGGCCAGCTTTCTTTTGCAAAATGTCGTCTCGTCGTCGAGTGGAGACATAAAATTTGCAGGAGCTGCCGTCATTGAAGGGAAAACGAAAAAACTACGCGGTTTTTTGAATGAAAAGGAAATCGAAGGCTTAACGTGGATAACCGGAAAGGGAAAAGGCGGTTTGGTTAAAAGCGTGGATAAACAGACAGGTCAGCCAATCATATACGAAATCTTGTCAATGAAAAGTAAAATTAAACCTCATGTTGACGGGAACAACATCTCGTTTGATATAAACATCGAGTCTGAAGGAAGGATAGCCGAGCATTGGGTGGTTTCGGAGAAAACCATGGAAACTGAATTTTTGAAAAGAACGGAAAAAGAGATTGAAAAAGAGGTGGAGCGTTTGGTAAAGAATGTACTCGATAAAATTCAACATGAATACAAGACAGACGTTTCCGGTTTCGGAAACAAATTGAGAATCAAGTATCCTCATATATGGAAGACAGTCAAAAAAGATTGGGATCAAACCTTTAGTGAGGTTCCGATCAAACATGAGGTCAAAATAACGATCAAGGACTATGGGACGTCCGATGAATGAGTCCGCTGTATATTCTTCTTCATCCCAATGGTGAATCGCTGAAAGCCCAGTTTCTCGTAATACGGTTCCAGTCCTTCCTCACACATCAGCTGCGGGAAGACCCGGGACTTCTCGCAATGCTCCACCAATCGACCGAGGATCCGTCGGCCTATCCCTCTGGACTGATAATCCGGATGTACGCCTAATCCGCAAATAACGCCGGTGATCACCCCGTCGGAAATCACGCGTCCCATGCCCACTAATTTCTGTCCTTCAAACGCATAGACGGCATACCAGCTATTCAAGCACATCATGTTCAATTCGGTAACGGATAGATGGATAGCGTTCCAACCAAGCGAAGCGTACAAAGCCTCCAGTTGTTGAAAATCCTCTGGGGGCTCTGTGGTATAGATCACAGTCTGTGTCATACAATCACCATCCTTTAAGATATGGTTACCGGGTACGCCATCACGCTCATTAAAGCATTCTCGGCCTGAGTGGAATCGAGTCGACTGTATTGAACAAACACAGGTGCACTGCTTGTAACTTCCATCGCATAGGGAATACCCGAAGGAATGCCTATCCCTTCGTCCGTTTGCAGCAAGCTGGTCCGTATGTGCTTGGTTCTTCTTGCTGGCACGATGGTTTCCATTCCTAGCAATGGATCACGATCCTCGAAGTAAGCATGAATCGTAACCACTACGTCCTGCTCGGTTAAGTTCAACACACAGACGGATTCATGACTGGTTAGTTCTCCGCTGCTTTCGGGAGGGATATACCCGTCGGGGATAATCCATTGTTTTTCACCTTTTGACATGCGTTTCGCTCCTCGCTCGTATGATTTAGGGTGTTTTGAATAGATTCGCTGCGGGTGTCAAAGTTCCTCTTTTTCAGGTTCGGGACCCGGCATGTTACCGCAGAAACAGGGACAACGGCTGGAGTCCAAGACTCTTCAAAGCCCCAACCACCATATCGGCCAATTGGGCCGCTCCGCGCTGTTGAAAATGGGTATTGTCCATTACCCCCTGCGGGAACCGAAGAAATTCCCCCGGCCTCCCCCACATAAACACGGATTTGGTCCCTTCCGGACCCAGCCGGTTAAAATACTCCAGACTCAGCGCCGCCAAATCGACCAAGGGCACCTGCTCCTCCGCGGCCAGCTCCCGAACGGCCGTAATATAATCGCCATGCGTGTCCTCCAGCCTTCCCTTACCATCAAAGCAACGGCGGTGAACAGGGGTAACCAGGATCGGAGTTGCCTGTTTCTCCCGGCAAACGTCCACGTACCGTCTTAAAAACTCCCTGTATGTCGAGTTAGGTTCCGTATACCTCCCCTCGTCGCGCTTCTGATCGTTATGGCCAAACTGAATCAGCATATAATCATGGGGTTTCATCTTCTCCCGGATTTGCTCCAGGATTCCCTCCGCAATAAAGCTCTTGGAGCTTCGGCCGGAACGTGCATAATTGCTCACGGCCGCATCCGCTTTTATGAATGCGGGCAGCATTTGCCCCCACCCGGCATAGGGATAGCCGTCCGCAGGCTGGTTTGTAACCGTCGAATCCCCAGCCAGAAACACCTGGCACGCATGCGGTGCAGGCAGCACTTCCAGTGCGTTAATTCGGGGAGCCCGCCCAGAAAAGTACAATACGATTCTCCCTTGAACCGCTGGCACCGTCATACTGTAACGTTCAAAGTGGCCTGCCGGGATAAGTTTCCCTTCCAGCAGCATCTGTCCTTCCGTCCCCCGAATGGAGGTTTCCGTATCAAACCAGGTATCGCCCATCAACAAATGCAAAGTGTACAGGCCATCCGCCACATCGACCTGATACGCAGCATTCAGCGGTATGATAAAATCACCCGTTAATGCCTCTTCCCCCGCCCGATTCACGGCGGAGACGTTGGATAGGGAATGGAATCCGTAGCCAAGCTCAGGACTATATAAGGTCTCAGCGGTTATTTTGATATGTTCAAGGCCTGGCGTTTCCGTACCGAAATCGAATTTATACATGGTTTGCAACGACCTTCACCTCTCCCGGTCGAAATTCATCTAAGTCCATTATGGAACGGTAACCGCCGAACATACATTCAAATAACCGTCCTCCGTGTTCAAATAACCGACTAAATAAAGAAGAGACGCACCGATTATCCCGGGTATTGGAATAACCTCGCATGTATTGACAGCGTTTACAACCCGGTACATAATGTGTACACAACATTTTAGGACCCGTGCAAGGAGACGTTGCCGTGCAAAAATGGATGACGATCTATAAAAATATGAAAATCAAAAACAAGCTTTCCCTTCTTATCAGCCTAATCGTTGCCATGGCATTTGCGTTCGCCGTCATCGTCCAGCAGTATGCCTTCTCCATCTACGACGAGCAGTTGTACCTCAAATCATCCCAGGTCCTTCACCTGTCTTCCTCCGCGATTGAGTCAGAGCTCGAGCGGGTCGAACAGTTATCCTTTAATATCATTACGGATACCCAGATCCAGAATATATTGCGTTCCATCGCCGGGAGCGAATCCGATTATGACAGGCTCATCCTCCGGCAGCATTTGGTAGACCGCCTCCTGAATTATGTCGGTTCCGAGCCCATGCTCTACTCCATTCACCTGATCGATTCATATGACCATCAACAGGACGTCGGCAGCGTCGTCCCGATTGACCCTGCCAAGAAGGAACGGATTCTTCAGCTTGCCGGGGACGCGGATGGAGAAGAACGCTGGATATACCCGGACGAAAGTGATTCGGCCCTTCTACTTTCCCGGGAAATAAGATCCTATTCCGGCACATTATTCGATCTTAACTACTTGGGCACCATCATCATTCGCATCAATATGGACAAAATCGTCCGGAAATCCGCCGGCGGGGAAGGCGACCTGATCGTGACCTCGGGTGCGGATGTGATCTATCCCGCAACGCCGCACTTCGATCCGGCGGTCATTCAATCCTCCCTGTCATCCGGAAACGGGTACCTTACCCGGGAAATCGATGGCCACACCTACTTCATTGCGCATAACCGATCGGGCAACACGGGCTGGACATACATGAATGTCACGCCCTTTAACCAAACCTTCAAGCAAATCATATTCATTAAAGAGCTTGTCATCATCGTTTTTACCGTTATTTTTGCGGTTGCGATTCTGCTCGGCATCAGGTTCAGCCGGGGACTGACACGTCCTATCGAAAGTCTCATTACCCGGATGAAACTCGCGGAAAAAGGAAACTTCGCGGAAGCCAACGTGCTGCCTCAGGACGCAGCCCCCGTCGCCATGAACGAGCTGGGACTGCTGCATCGCACATTCCGTCTCATGATCGAGCGAATCAACGCCCTCATTACCGAGAACTATTCAAATCGGCTGTTGATCAAAGAGACCGAGTTTAAAGCGCTGCAAGCGCAAATCAATCCTCACTTTCTGTATAACACGCTGGAATCCGTGAACTGGCTGGCGAAGATGAACAAGCAGTCCCAAATCTCCGACATGGTGCAGGCATTAGCCTTCCTTCTCCGAAACTCCGTCAGTTTGAAAGA
The DNA here is from genome assembly GCF_041954005.1 of Priestia sp. BR_2. Classification (NCBI taxonomy): domain Bacteria; kingdom Bacillati; phylum Bacillota; class Bacilli; order Caryophanales; family Bacillaceae; genus Priestia; species Priestia sp. BR_2. The sequence continues at coordinate 108,808 of NZ_JAVFHM010000328.1, forward strand.
GCCCATTCTGACATTGGGGGAAGAATTGGAGATCGTCCGAAACTACGTCATCATACAAAAATTCCGGTTCGAAGACCGCTTACAATTTACGCTGGATGTACAAGAGCAGGATCTGCACCGCAAAATACCTAAGCTGTCCCTTCAGCCCCTGCTCGAAAATGCAATTCATTACGCACTGGAGCCATCCGTTGACCCTTGTCGAATTACGTTGTCCTGCAAGGAGACGCCTTCCGCATTCTGCGTCATCGTCGAGGATGACGGTCCCGGCATGGCGCCGGATACCCTGACACGTCTGCGAAGCGGCGATTTGGCCACCGGCGGCAACGGAATCGGACTGTTAAACATCGAAGAACGGATCAAGCTGGCTTTTGGCGACCATTACGGTTTATCCATCGACAGCGGACCGGGTCTTGGAACCCGCGTGATTCTGTCTTTACCCAAATAACGGAGGGATTCGAATGTACAAAGTACTTCTTGTGGACGATGAACGGATTATTCTGGACGGCATATCTCAGATGGTGGACTGGTCGGCATACCGAACCGAGCTGGCGGGTACCGCCCAGAACGGAATTCAAGCGTATGAAAAAATCGTCAGGGAGAGCCCGGATATCGTCGTGTGCGACATTCGCATGCCCGGACTCGACGGTCTGGAGCTCGTTGCCAAGACCCACGCCTCCCATCCTCATATCAAATTCGTGCTGCTGTCCGGCTTCGGCGAATTCGAGTATGCTAACCGCGCCATGCAATACGGCGTGAAGCATTACCTGCTGAAGCCGACCGACGAGGACAAGATCGGTGGAGCGCTGAAAGAGGTCATCGACGAGCTGATCCAGGACCGGAACAAGGAAACGTTTGTCCAGGAGATGAAGGACCGGCTCCGGAAGGTGCTGCCCCATGTCAAAGAACAGGTGCTCAAGGAGTTCGTCACCAACAAGACCTATGGGCGCCATGATCTGGACGAGTACCGGAGCCTGTTCGAATACGATTTCGATCAGCCTGTGCGTCTTCTGCTGTTCCAGCTGGAAGGCTCCGTCGAATTCGAGCATCAATTCGCCGTGAAGAACATTGCCGAGGATCTGCTGGACACGACGCTGCTGAGCACGACCATCGGGCAGCAGGTCCTGGTGCTGATCGAGGACCGTAACGATCAGCAGCGGCTTCATCAGCAGCTCCAGGATATCCGCTGCATTTTTAAGCAGTATTACAAAATGGACATCACGATCGCGATCAGCGATCCCGGGCCTGTTACCCAGGCGCGGAGGCTGTACCGGGATACGCTGCAGTGCCTGAACTACCGATTCTACTTGGACGAAAGCGGAATGATCACAACCGAGGATACGCTGCACGGCAGCGGTATGGAAGGAAGCTTCGTCCTTGATGAGGAGCGGCTGTGCATGCCCGTCCGATCCGGCCATCGAAACGAAGCTGAGCATGCCCTGACCGAGTTCGTTCAGGAACTGAAGCGTGCGCAGCTGAGCATCGAGATGACCAAATCCTATATCATTCAGCAATACGTATCCCTCATCCGGCTGACCGATCCGGACCAGATGCAGGAACGTTACGCGCGAATCCCGGAAATCGCCGAGATGAGCACGCTCCAAGCGATTCAAGGCGTACTGGAAGAAACGGTTCGGGAAATCACGCTGCGAAACTTTGAACGGAACAAGGTCAAATACAACGCCATCGTGCGCAAGGTGGTGGAGATCATCGAGAACCAGCTGGGCAACTCGGAGCTTACCCTCAACCTGGTGGCAAACGACATGCTGTATATGAACGCCGACTATCTTGGCAAGCTGTTCAAAAAGGAGACCGGCGAGAAGTTCTCCAATTACGTGATGAAGCTTCGGATGAAACGCGCAACCGAAATGATGCTGAGCGATCCCGATATCAAAATTTTTGAAATGGCGGAGCGGCTCGGTTTTGGCGATAATCCTCAATATTTCAGCCAAGTGTTCAAGAAACAGATCGGCTGCACGCCCTCCGAATATATGAAAAAGAGCGATTAACTTGTACGTACATCTCTGCTTTTTAAACAAACTGCACGGTTTTTTTCCTTACTCTTTCTCCTCGAAAACTAGATAATTGGGAATGTAAGCACTAACATTTGAAACGATGATTCGTGGTCCATCAACAAAGGGGAGGAAATGGAATGAAAAAAGTGTTAAACGCGGTCCTGATGTTTTCCCTGATCGGAAGCTTGATCGGCTGTTCGGGCGGCGGCGCTGTCGAACCACCGGCAAACGGCGGAACCGGAACGGAAACGCCGCCGGCTGCTGCAAGCGATAGCAAGGATCCGGTCAAGCTCCGCATTGCGTGGTGGGGCGGTCAGTCCCGGCATGATTATACCTTGAAGGTCATCGAAATGTATGAGTCCCAGAATCCGCATGTCACCATTGAACCGGAATATGCCCCATTCGATGACTATTGGAAGAAGCTTGCTCCCCAAGCGGTGGCCGGCGGACTTCCGGACATTATCCAAATGGACATCTCCTACCTGAATCAATATGCAGGCCGGAATCAGCTGGCGGATTTGAAGCCGTTCACCGAGAGCGGCGAGCTGGATGTCGCCGACGTCAGCGAGAATGCGCTGAGCGGCGGTGAGGTCAACGGCAAGCTGGTTGCCATGAACCTCGGCGTGAACGCACTCCAAACCACGTTTGACGTCGAGACGATGAAGAAGAACGGCATCGATATTCCGTCCAAGGAATGGACCTGGGACGACATGGACAAAATGGGGGCCCAAGCCAAAGAAAAAGGCCTGCAGATCGGAGGTTTTGCTTACCGGCATGACGTCTTCTTCCCGTACTATTTAAGAACCATCGGCCAGAAAATGTACAGCGCTGACGGCAAAACGATCGGGTACAGCGACGACCAGCCCTTTATCGATTACTTCACCCGCTACCAGAAATGGTACGACAACGGATATATCCTGTCTCTCGACAAGGAAGCCCAGAAGAAAGGCGTAGCGGAGGAGGATGAAATCGTCCTTGGCAATTCCATCTCGGGCACAGGCTGGTCCAACCAGTTCCTTGCCGTGGCCAATCTGGTAACCGACCGTTCGTTGGAGTTGAATCCGATGCCGGGTCCCGGAACGAAGGACGGTCTCTTCCTGAAACCTTCGATGTATTTCTCGGTCACCGAAACCTCGAAGCACAAGGAAGAAGCCGCCAAATTCATCAGCTTCTTCATCAACGACATCGAGGCCAACAAGCTGATCAAGGGCGAACGCGGCGTTCCCGTATCCGCCAAGGTAAAGGAAGCGCTGAAGCCGCTCCTCTCCGAGAACGAAGCCAAAATTTTCGACTATGTCACTTGGGCTGAGGCCAACAGCACGCCGGGAGATCCTCCTAACCCGATCGGTGCGGTAGAGATCGAGAAGCTGCTGCGAGATCTCAGCGAACGCATCCTGTTCAAGAAAATCTCGATCGAAGATGCCGCGGCCGAGTTCCGCAAGGAAGCGAATGCCATCTTGGCCAGATCTCAGCAATAACCAGGATACGGCTAGACAAGGCATCTCCCGCACGTCTTTCCCGTGCAAGAGATGCCTTTTTACATCAGTGACCCCTGCACGGGGCGCAACCAAATCTGAATCGTAGGGGTTGAAGTCTATGAAGAGGCTCCGCGAGAACGAGCACATCACCGGTTACGTGTTTTCAGCGCCGTTCGTTCTTGGTTTTCTCATCTTTACCTTATATCCAATCCTGTCGTCCCTGTATTATTCGTTCACCAATTACAATCTGATGGAAGCGCCGAGATGGCTGGGCCTCGGGAATTATGAGCGGTTGTTTCTCGAGGACGACAAGATCGGCAAGTCCTTTCAGGTCACATTCACCTATGTATTCGCCAGCGTTCCCCTGCGCCTCATATTCGCACTCTTCGTTGCCATGATTCTGAATACCGCAACCAAAGCCGTAGGGTTGTACCGCTCCGCCTTTTACCTGCCTTCCCTCATCGGGGGAAGCGTGGCCGTGGCCATCATGTGGCAGCAGATCTTCGGCGACAAGGGGCTCGTGAACTCTGCCCTGTCCCTCTTCGGAATCCATTCCACGACCTCTTGGATCGGGAATCCCAGCACGGCGCTTTGGACGCTCATCGCATTGTCCATCTGGCAGTTCGGCTCCTCGATGATCATTTTTCTGGCCGGCTTGAAAAATATACCGAAGGATTACTACGAAGCCGCCAGCGTGGACGGTGCCAATGCGGTCCATCGCTTTTTCAAGATTACGCTGCCTATGCTCAGTCCGATCATTCTCTTCAATCTGACGCTCCAGACGATCTCGGCGTTCCTGACCTTCACCCCCGCCTACATTATTTCGCGCGGCGAAGGCGGCCCGCTGGATCAAACGCTGCTTTATTCGCTCTATTTATACCGCAAGGCGTTCTCGCATTTTGAAATGGGTTACGCGTCGGCTCTTGCCTGGATCATGCTCATTATCGTCGGTGTCCTGACCTTGCTCATCTTCAGATCATCCACCCGCTGGGTTCATTACGAGACGAAAGGAGATTGACGGTTATGACCACATCCAGACGCGTTCTCTACCATACCCTGGTCGGATTGTTCGCCCTCGGCATGACCTATCCGATTCTGTGGCTGGTCGCCAGCTCGCTTAAGCCCAATCATGAAATATTCACGACGGCTTACAGCCTGATTCCGAGTCGGCTGGAATTCTCGAATTATGCTACAGGCTGGAAGGGTTTTGCCGGGACCACCTTCGGCACCTTCTTCAAGAACTCGTTCATCATTGTCATCATCTCCACCATCGGGGCCGTCGCCTCCTCGGCGCTTGTCGCCTTCGGATTGGCTCGGACCAAGTTCTTCGGACAGCAGTTCTGGTTCGCCTGCATGATGATTACGATGATGCTGCCTCATGATGTCGTGATCGTTCCGCAGTATGTGATGTTCGCCAAATTCGGCTGGCTGTCTTCCTTCAAGCCGTTAATCGTTCCCCAATTCTTCGGCATTCCGTTCTTCATCTTTCTGATCATGCAGTTCATCCGCACGATTCCGAAGGAACTGGACGAAGCCGCCAAGATTGACGGATGCAGCAAGTACGGGATTTTCTTCCGGGTCGTTGTGCCGCTGATCGTGCCCGCGCTCATTACATGTTCGATTTTCTCCTTCTACTGGAGATGGGACGATTTCATCAATCCGCTCATTTATTTGAACAATCCGGAGAAATATCCCGTGTCACTTGCCTTGAAGTTGTTCCTTGACGGGGAGTCGCTTAATAACTGGGGCGGCATGTTTGCCATGGCTACCTTATCGCTGCTGCCGGTCGTCATCGTCTTCTTTATCTTCCAGAAATACATCGTGGAAGGGATCAGCACGACAGGATTGAAAGGGTAATCCATACACTCAATTGAATATGAAGGGAGTTTCTCATCATGCCAGCACTTGTATTTGATGATCAACAGATTGAGAATGTCATAGACCGCGTGGTCGACCGGACCTTTCGCATGGATTTCAGCTGGGATTGGCCGGGCGGGGTCGCCTTTTACGGGGTATGCGAAGCCTACAAGGCCACCGGCAAAAAGGAATATCTGGAACAGCTGAAAGCCTGGGTCGACGAAAATATGGAAGAGGGGCTGCCGAAGCTGTCCGTCAACGGCGTCTCCATCGGCCACTCCCTCCTGACGTTGTACGAGGTTTATGAGGAAGAGCGGTATATCGAAACGGCGAAGGAAATGGCCGAGTATCTTACTCATGATGCACTGCGTTTCGGCAACGGCATCTTTCAGCATACGGTGAACTCCGAAACGTATAACTTTCCGGAGCAGGCGTGGGTCGATACGATGTTCATGGCAGGCTACTTCCTGCTTCGGATCGGCGTGATGCTGGACCGGGAGGATTACTTCGAGGATGGTTTGAAGCAGTATCACGGCCATGAGGATTGCCTGCAGGATCCCGTCACGAATCTGTATTACCACGGCTGGGACAACATCGCCGGCAACCATATGTCAGGCGTCTTCTGGTGCCGGGGCAATGCCTGGGCCGCCATCACGATGGCTCGTGCCCTGGAGCTTGTGCCGGTCACGCATCCGTCCTTCATGATCATCGAAGGCTCGCTGCGCGACCAGCTCAGCGCCCTGGTCCGGCTGCAGCATGAATCCGGCCTGTGGCATACGATTACGACCGATCCGCAATCCCCGCTGGAAACGTCCGGCTCGGCCGGCATCGCCGCCGCCCTGTTGACCAAAGGACGCATCTATAATAAATACACGCAGAAATCGATTGACGGCATCTTGGCCAAAATCACCGAGGATGGTACCGTAACCGGCGTATCTGCAGGTACGGCCGTCATGAAGGACGCCGCAGGTTACAGAGGCGTGCCCGATAAGCGAATCCAGGGCTGGGGCCAAGGTCTGGCCTTGACCTTTCTCGCGGAAGTGTTGAAGATCAGGAGCAATCCTTATTGATTAAATAAGATACAAAAAAGGCAGGATGGAGAGGATCAAATTCGCCTCTACAGCCTGCCTTTTCGTTATATGCGTTTCCACAAGCGAATGGTATTGATTAATAATGATGAACATGAACCGACTGCACCCGATATACTTTCATCCCATATCATTGGTTTAGTCTCCCCGTCTCCCATCGCTAATCTTCACGATTCCGCGTCTACGCTGTTTATTCATTGTCCCCTGTCTCGTCTTCTCCGTTATCCTTAGCTTGATCTTCGGTTTTCTTCGGATGCGGCGTTCCGTCAAGCCCGTAGATTTCGTCGTAAGCGTCGAATATCTTCCTCGCAATCGGCGCGGCGCTTTGCGAGCCGAAGCCGCCTTCCGGCACAACGACGGCCACCGCCAGCTTCGGGTTGTCGCGCGGAGCAAAGGCGATGAAGACGCCGTTATCAATCTTCTGCCACTTCCCATTCACTTTAGCTTCCTGCTCGGAGGTTCCCGTTTTGCGGGCGAAGTCATATTTAAAATCATCAAAGGCTGCGAGACCCTGCGTATTCATCCCCCGCTTAATGGTCTGCCAGTACGTTTTGGGGAATTCGACCTCATTCAGGATCTCGCGCCCGAATTCCTTGACCACGTTGCCATCCTGGTCCGTGATTTTGCTGACCAGCTGCGGCTTGATGCGCTTGCCTTCATTCGCCAGCATGACGGTGTATTGAGCAAGCTGTAGAGGGGTGTATTTCCCCTGCTGACCGAAGGAAGCGTAGGCTAACGCCGCCAGATTACTTCCCGCTGCTTTGGTATCGGTATAATTTTTCAGTCCTTTATGCTCGTTGGGCAAGCCGCTCCCCGTTACGACGCCAAGACCAAACTTCTCCATATATTCATCCCAGACCGTAACGCCCTTCTCCCCGCCATACTTGCTGACTAGCCTTTTGCCGATCATATCAATCATAAAAGCATTTGAGGATTGCTGAATCGCTTGCTGAGGTTTAATGGGTCCATTCCGATGTCTCCCCGAGTTGGAGATTTCCCTTTCATATCCTTCCCGACCTATGGTGGCGTACCCTTGATCAGGATAAGTGTCATTAATGCCAAATAACCCCTCATTAAGCCCGATCAGCACCGTCAGCGGTTTAATGACGGAACCGAGAAAAATCATGGATTCAAAGCCGTTTCCCGAGCGACCTGATCCATAGATCGTAATCGTGCCGTTTCCCGACGCGTCCACGACATCCTGCGTAATTTTGCCTCCGCTTTCCCATACATTCGGGTCGTAATCCGGCATGCTGGCCATCGCGACCACATGACCGGTGTCCACCTCCATGGCCACGGCGTATCCGGTTACGGCATCCTTATGAAGCTTGCCCGATACCGGATGGGTATGGAGATATTGGAGCTGATCCATGATGGCCTGCTCCGTGGCAAGCTGAATGTCTTTATGGATCGTGGTATGGATATTATGGCCTTTTTCAGGAGCGACCATCGTCGGTACGCCGTCCACCATATTCTGCGGATTGATCGGGATGCTGAGATACCCGCTCTGACCGCGCAGTTCATCCTGATACATCCGCTCCAATCCGTCATACCCCACCGATTCTTCTTCCGTGTAGATCATGCCGGGATTATCCTGATCCTTGTTGCTCTGATCAATTTCCTCATAAACTTTTACGGATTTAGATCCTTTGAACTTCCTTAAGTATCCGACCGTCTGAACGGCCACCGTATCCGGATCATAGTGCCTTATATTCTCCTCCACGATCTGGATGCCGGGAAACTTGGCTCGGTTCTCCATGAAATAAGCGATCTCTTCCTTCGTCAAATCGGATTTGATGCGTCTGGGCTCATAACCATGCTGCTTGTTATATTCCAAATCCAGGTCGTCCATCACTTTTTTGACGGTGATCGGTTCCAAGTTCGGATCCCCATATTTGTTAAACGCCTGGACAAGCCGCTTCGCCATCTCCTCCGCTTCCGGCCGGTTTTCTTTTCCTTTGTCCGTCTTTTTGCTGTAATCCTTCATGAGCGTGATATATAAAGAATTTGAAGCCGTAGAGTATGCAAGCTTGGTGCCGGACGCATCGATGATGGACCCCCGGATCGGCTGCAGCGGGAAATGCTTCTGCTCCCCCCCGGTTTCCTGGCTTGCCAGCTCCGGTCCCTCTACGAACTGTAATATGGCAAGGCGAACGATAATGACGCAAAAGATTAAAAATGCGCTGAAAAAGAAAATATTGATCCGTCCATGGAATTTACGCCTGGTTTCTGATTCATCCGGTACGTCTTTATAAGGTTTAAAGCCGATCACATTGTCTACGCTCCTTTGTTATATGGTTTAATCCAGCCAAGTCGGCAAATGCGGGTCGTTCTCGAATTCGAATATTCTCTTCAGCTGTTCCTTGGTATTCCGTTCTTCGGACAACGGCGGCAGTTCGTCCTGAGGGAAAAAACCGACCGCGGACGTTTCGGTCCCCACGCCTGGGGCTCCGCCCGTAATGTCGCACTGAATGAACATTTTGTACACGTGGAAGGCCGAAGGCGGATGGTTATGAAATTTCTTGTCCAATACGGCCAGCAGCCTCCCTGCACGCACGTCGTAACCGGCCTCTTCCTTCACTTCCTTCACCACGACCTCCGCAGGGGATAAGCCGATGTCCGCCCATCCTCCCGGCAGCGCCCAGGCCCCGTCGGCCTTTTCCTTCACCAGCAGCAGCTTTCCGTCTTGAAAAATAACGCCGCGGACATCCACCTTCGGCGTCTGGTATCCGGTTTCACTCGCAAACAGCGTACGGATCTTCTCTTCGCCTGCTTCGGTATACTCCTGCATGATCTGGATGCTGAGCTCCCTCAGCTGCTCAAACCGTTCTTTGTCGTAAACGTCCCTCGTATACTCCAGTCCGGCCTGGCTGATGGCCTGCATCTCCTTGGCCCACGCTAACCATTTTATTGTCATAGGTTTCATCCTCTTCAAAGAATCTCATAATATCTAACGCCTGTTATCCGTGATTGGTTTATAATGGAAGTGCTTGATTTCAAAATTATAACATATTTTCTAGCAAGTTATGAGACAAAGGATATAAAGGGGGGACAGCTGGACATGAAAAAAATGCGGCCGGTGTTATACATTGTTCTTCTAATCATGGTGTTCGGTACCGGGTACTACATCGGATCCAGGTCCGAGAACGTAACGCCGATCTCGAAGGAAAATGCCCGCAAAGCCGTTCAGACCCTGTGGGTGAAGGCCGCCGAACCTCCGCTGCCCAAGGTCAGCATTGACGGCACCGAGATCAATCTCCAACGTGGCGGTTATTCGTGGTGCAACGGGGATAACTGCGCGACGACGGATGCGGCCCGTCCCAGGCTAGAGGATATGACGCCGGTTGTGGTCCAAGGCGGTGCCGACATTCAATCGAAGCCGCCCGAAGGAATACATGGCTTCACCATCCTCAACCTGACGGATTCAGGTAGCGATGGATATACCGTGCCAGCGAAAGCCGGCTCGTACCTGTACGAAATTCACTGCACATGGCCTCTGGATCAAGGAGAAGCCAGCTTTTATTTTGCGGTGACGGTTGAATAGACCTGCTCTGGATCGGTAACCAAGCATTTCAGCATCCAAAAAAGAAACAGCCCCGGCGCCAGGGCTGTTTCTTCGTTTCCATTATGAATTCGTTGTCTTCTTCTCTTCCCTTTGATTCGTTCGGATTAAAGCATACGCCAACTGTCCGACCATTCCGAGGAACAAGCCCGTCCCGACGACGATGTAAACCATGGTGAAGGTTTTTCCGAGCGGCGTCTGCGGCACGAATTCCGGATGCCCTACCGTGCTCAAGGTCACCACGCAGAAATAAAGGGCATCCAGCACCGACAAGCCTTCTTGCCTGGTATAAAACATCGTGCCCGATAACAGCATGATGACGATCAGCACAAACAGCGCCATGAAATACCGCTGCTTGAACGCTCGAAACAAACCGCTGAGGAGACGTTTTAACGTTAATAAAAAAGAGATCATCCGAGAACCGTCCTATTCTATATCTGGAGTAAATGTTGCATACATCACATACACCCTATTATATCAGCGTTTATGCTTCACGCCCATTCCGCTACGGTTGAACGGAAAGAATATTCCCTTCGGCATCGATGCTCCGAAATATGAAGCCGCCGGTCTGGTCGGCTGGCAGCTGTTCATAATGGATGGCGTAGCCTTGCTCCACGTCGATTTCCATGTAAATCCCGGCTAAAGCCTTCACCTGTTCCAGATCTTCGATCGGTTTATCGTCCCAAGGCTCATTGGTGACGATGATTTTCTTGCTTTCGGATTCCGACGTCTCCACCGCCACCAGGGTGTCATAGATGCCGTCACCACGATGACTGGCAGACCAGGTTCGTACAAAAGGTTCATCTTCGGACTTGGGTTCCAGCGCGACCCCGTTCGTAATTTTATGCAGCAGTCCCCATTTGCTCTCCAGGACGTTGACCGTCTTTACATTCCCATCTTGCCAGACGATCAGCTTATGATGATCCTCTGACTTTTCGTACAGCTTATCCCCGGTATACGCAGGGTGAACGCGCCGTATCGTCTGCTCTTCATTGTATGCATAGCCGTCCAGGAACAGTGGCAGGTAGCTGATGACGACCACAACGGCCGCCAGTATGAGAAACATGGCTTTTTTCAAAACAACAGCTCCTTGTATCCTTTGGAACGCGTATCATCTTATCCGGCCGATTAGCCCTGAAGGGCAAGCAGCTCCCGAATTTCCGCTTCGGACCAGCTTGAAAGCGACTCTTCCCCCGGCTGAACCAGCTCCTCGATCAGATCCTTTTTCTTCTGCTGCAGAGCCACCATTTTATCCTCGATCGTATCTTGAGCAACGAAGCGTATGACCTGCACAACCTTCTTCTGACCGATACGGTGCGCCCGGTCCATCGCCTGCTGCTCGACTGCCGGATTCCACCACAGGTCATACAGGATCACCGTATCGGCCCCGGTCAGATTGAGCCCCGTTCCGCCTGCCTTCAGCGATATCAGGAATACCTCGCGTTCCCCCTCGTTGAAACGTTCGCACAGCTCCACCCGCTCCGATCCCGGCGTCTGTCCGTCCAGGTAAAAAAACGGAATCCCCCGATATCCCAGCTCCCCGGCGATCAGGTTCAGCATGCCTGTAAACTGGGAGAATACCAGCATCCGTCTCCCTGCAAGACGACATTCCTCGATCGTTTCCAGCAGCTGCTCAAGCTTGGCCGAACCGCCCTCGTAGCCTTCCACGAACAGAGCCGGGTGACAGCAGATCTGTCGCAAACGGGTAATGCCCGCCAGGATGCGGATCCGGTTCTTCTGGAAACCGTCCTGTGCCAAATGCTTAAGCGTCTCCTGCCGCAGTTTCGCAAGATAGGCGGTATACAGCTTCTTCTGTTCGATCAGCAGGCCTGAGGCCTGAATCGTCTCGATTTTCTCCGGCAGCTCCTTAAGCACGTCCGATTTCAGCCTGCGGAGCAGGAAAGGACGCACCCGTTTCACCACCGCTTCTTTAGGCAGTTCATGAAATGCTTTACGGTCACCGAAAAGAGCCGGGAAAACGGCATCGTAGATGGACCATAATTCCTCCAGGCGATTCTCGACCGGCGTGCCTGTCAACGCAAACCGATAACGGGCATGGAGCGTTTTTACGACTTGAGCCGTTTGCGTCGCGTAATTTTTGAAGGCTTGGGCTTCATCCAGAATCAAGGTTAAGAAAGGCAGTTTCGCATATCGCTGGATATCCCTGCGGAGCAGCGGGTAAGAAGTGATGACAACATCCGCTTTGCCTATATTCTGGATCACCTTCGCGCGCTCGGACAGCGTGCCATCGGCAATGACGGCCTTGATCTCCGGCGCAAACTTCTTAAGCTCGTTAAACCAGTTATAGAGCAGGGAGGCAGGAGCCACAATGAGCGCGGGTTCTTTGCGCTCCCGGATCTCAGGCAGCAGCGACAGCATGAAAGCGATGCTCTGAATGGTTTTGCCTAGTCCCATATCATCGGCCAAGATGCCGCCGAAGCGGTAATGGGCCATCGTCTTCATCCACTGGAAGCCGAACTTCTGATAATCCCGGAGAACCGTTTCCAGGCTGGCCGGCACGGCAAAGTCCAAATGATCCGGATTCTTCACATTCTGCAGCATCCGGCGCAGGGAACGGCCAAGCTGGACCGATGATCCCGAATCCTCCCAATCCAGCAGTTGAAGTCCTTGGACCGCCGGCAGTTTAAACCGCGTCCCCTCCCCTTCGTACAGCCAAGGTCCCACCCGGTTCATTAAAGCAACCATGGCCTGGAACTCCGCGCTTTCCAGCGGAAGCAGCGCTCCGTTTCGCAGCCGATGATATTTGCGCTTTTCTTCGAGCGATTTGACGATTTCCCGGATTTCGGCTTCGCGAATCCCCTCCATGTCAAACTTCAGTTCAAGCCAATCCGTCCGTTCATCGACCTCCACCCGAACCTTGGCTCCCATCGGTTCAGTGAGCACCCGCTCCTTCACCGCCGTCGTTGCATAAACAACCAGCAGCTTCTCCAGCTGCGGAATCGTATGATACAAAAATTCATATTCGGCATCCTCGTCATTCATGAAGAAACCGCCGTCAGTCCTGGCAAAAGAGGCGTTCTCCATGAGCTCCAGAATCCGCTGCTCCGTCTCTCCATCGCGTACAAGAATCGAGCTGCTGCTGCGTTTGGCGCGGTGTCCCTCCAGCGGATTGATGATGATGTCGCCGTATTGAAATTCGAGTCCGGCCAATAGACGGCCGCGGACACGGTCCAGAAACAGCTTCGCTTTCAAAGACGTTTTGACGATGCGGTCGGACACGGTCTGCGCCACATGCACGCTGCCCAGTTTCATCAGCCCCGGTACCACCCGCTCCATGATGGACTCCATCATCTCCGGCTGTATCCGAATATGCGGTGTGTTGGAAGGTTCAAGCAGCAGCTTCATCTCGGCGAGCCTTTTGCAAGCATCCATCTCAAGCTGTATCAGCCTTCCCTCCACAATGACGACCCCGTACCCCTCCAGCACGGTCATCCGCTCCAATCCGTCGATCTTCATCAGATAGTGATCATCCGCAGCCTCATCGAACTCGAATTGCAGCGGGATCGGTTCCTGAGCGAACTCCAGCTTATCCGTCATGATTCCATCCATAGACAAGAGGGCTCGAACCGAAGAACCGAGCGCCTCCCGTACTTGAGGCCAAAAGGCAGGAGGAATGATCAGCATTCGGTCGCCGTTCCCCTTTTTGCCAAGCGGAGCGTAGATGTTCAGTGACTGTTGATACATGCTCTCATGATCGGAAATACGGATCAGCTCTTGCAGAAGCGCGTCATCCTCCTTTTTGAAGCTGTGCACCTCCGGATCGTAGGTGAAATTCTTCGTGAACACGCAGGCTGCGCCGCGTTTCACGCACGCTAAGAACTCCCGAATCCGCTGTACGATGTACAAGCGTTTGTTCCCTACTCGCAGCTCGACGCCGAACAGGTATTTCCGGTCCCCGTGCGGATATAGCTTGAAAATGCACTCCATCTCCAGAACCTCTCGGGTATCAAAGCGGGATGTCGCCGCAGCCCTCCGACCGCCGGAATACGTGAACAATCCGAGCAGCTGGCTGCTGAGCAGCGCATCCCGTTCTCTTTCGCTCGAGCTTCTGCCATATTCCGGTGAGTGCCGGGGCGTTAACTGTCCTTCTTCCATGTTCACGTTGGCGGAAGGATGTAATAATGATGGAAAGGGGCGCATCGGAGCTTCAACCGTTTGTTCAATATCCCGTATGTTCAGGAGGAGAGCCGCAATATGCCTGCACCGCTTTCGGGAAAATCCGTAATCGATGCAGCTGCATTCCGTGTATACGTCCCCGTTCGAGTCAATCTCCGCATAGGCGATTCCCGACTCCTGATCTTTCACTTCAGCCTCGTATTTTCGAGCGTCCGGATCCTGCTTCAGCATCGATACATAACCATCTCTATATAAAACCCCGCCGCGGTCGTAGGAGGTTTTTCCGCATAACAGTTTGATCACCCGTTCAGTCAGCTGGTAACCCATAACCACATTCCTTTCTCTATTGCCTGTTAAAAAACAGTATACCATTTTCTCATATCTTCAAAAAAAAAGAACTCACCGCTACGGCAAGTTCCTGCGCTCTTTGTCATCGACCTTGGTCATCCTTTCATATCGCTTGTTATTCCCTTTCCATGCCCCGTTGGATACGATAAAGCCCACCGCGATATAAATGGGAAAATAATCTTAGATGCGCTTGTAATACAGCACCGTTCCGGCAAGCTCACCGTTAGAGGATATGGCATAATCGGGTATAACTCCAGCTTGGATGTAACCCAGAGACTGGTACAGCTTGTTAGAGGGGTCCCCCTCCCGGGTATCCAAGACCAATAAGGTTCTGCCCTCTGCCTTGGCTTTCGGCTCCAGATGCAGCATTAGCATTCTGCCGATACCTCCGCGGCGGGAAGCCGGATCTACCATCAATTTCGCCACCTCGGCCCGGTGTCTGCCATTCGCTTTCGTTGCGCACTGCAATTGAACCGTGCCGACCATCTTCCCATCCTGCATGGCTGCCCACAGGGTAACCCCTGGGCCAAGCGCATCCTTCCAGTAAGCGGAAGCTTCATCATACGACAGCGGAGCTAAGAATCCCACCGAGGCCCCATCTTCTACGACCCGAATCAATAATTCCGTTAATTGATGATGCGTGTCGGTTTCTAATCGGTCGATCTCCACAATCGTAAACTCCTGATTCATGTTCGGACACCCCTCTCTCATCTATTAAACCCATTCTATCCGTTCTGTTGCCATATGTAATCATTTTCTGCAAAGTCAAGCCAGGGCGCGCGTTCAGAATCCCTTATCGTTTCAAGATGTCGGCCAGTGCTTTATTCAGCGTATCGTACGCAAAATGAAAACCTGCCTTGCAGAGTCTGTGCGGAATCACCCAGCGGCTCTTCAGCACGAGTTCCGTTTCCGTACGAATAAGCCCGGCCCCTATCTCAAGCAGCCATTTAGGCGACGGCAATCCTATTCTGCGATTCAACGCAAGCCGAAGCTGCTCCATCAGTTCCTTGTTCGTCACCGGATAGGGAGAAGCACCGTTGAAAACCCCGCTCAGCTCTTCCTTCTCCTGCAAAAACAGAATCATGCGGTACAGATCCTCCACATGAATCCAGCTGAACCTTTGCTTCCCCGTACCTTGAACGCCGCCGAGCCCGAATTTTACCAAGTTAACATAAGGCGTCATAACGCCTCCGCCAGGTCCCAGCACAATGGCAATGCGCAGGGCGATTTGCCTCGTCTGAGGCAATCGGAATGAGAAGAAAGCGCGCTCCCATTCCTTGGCAACCTCGACGGAGAAGCCTTCGCCGATCTCGCCCTGCTCCTCCGTCATCGGCTTATCTTCGGCATGGCGATAAATCGTGGCCGTGCTGGAATTAAACCAGGTTCGCGGAGGAATACGGCAGGCCTCGACGGCGCTGCCGAGTATGTTCGTTGTCTCTGTTCTCGATTTCAGAATAAGCTCCTTGTTGGTTTCATTGTAACGGCAATTAACGGATTTGCCCGCTAAATTAATGAGCATATCCGCCCCCTCCAGGGCAGCGACGATGGCTTCGCGATCATTCCATGCGATATGACCCTGCCGTCGGGAGATCATAAGTACCTGTGCTTGCTGCTCATTCGTGAATTTTTTCGCAAGATAGGTTCCGATAAAACCAGTTCCACCAGCTAAAACGATCTTTTTCATAGAATAGAATCAGCTCATTTCTCTATGTTTTATCCACATCATATACTCCATTTGACCTTCGTTTCTTCCAATATACCATTTTTTCAATTGAGAATAAAAAGAAAACACCCTCCTCATAGAAGGTGCTCCATTCATACGAAACCTACTTCCTTGGCATCGAAAACAAATACGTGGAGAAATCACGGTTAATGTAATCCTTAAAATGCCTCTTGTCAGCTACGGGAAAACGATCCAGTTCCTCTGTTGTCCACTCGCTCAAATGGGTCTCGAACTCATTGCCGTATTCAGCGCCCTGCGGCCAGTCTGTTCCAATCGGAATATTAAGCAGGACAAAGCGGGATTTTTCAATGCAGGTCTGCAGCAGGACGAGCGCCCGCTCTTTTGTAAAGTGCTCCAGAACGTCACCCAGAATGATTAAATCGAATTGTCCCGGCTGGACTTGCGTTTGCAGATGATCGTAAGCATCCGCAACGTGGATTTTATTATAGAAGCATTCGTGGTAGGTATCGATATTGACGGGGTAAATCTCGATTCCTTCGATCCGCGTGTTCCAATACGCGCGAAATACGCGCCCTTCCCATACGTCCAAATACTCCCGGCAGATCATGCCCCAGCGGCCAAAACCTACCCCGATATCCAGAACGGACTTGGGAGCTACATAGCGGATCAGATCCACGCAATACGATAAATTCTGCCAGTTTGACGTCCCCATTCCCATACCTCCATTCGGAATCTTAACGCCCCAAATTCATCATCATATTCATCATTCGGTAACGCTGGATTCATGACGCTTCCCGGCTCTTCCATTCCAACCTAATCCAGTGTATTCCTGGCCTTCCATTCCGGACTCGTCAGGTAACCATTTTCGTTGCACATTTCGCTCATAAACAAAAAAAAGATCCCCGAAGGGATCTATCCTTTTAATAATGAGGTGATATGATTCTTCATGAACTGATAGCTGCCCTGATCATCCTTCTTCGCATAGAAACGAAGACCGTCCAGCGCCCGAAATAGCTGATAGCACAGCAGCCTTTCTTCAAAATAAGGAATCCTCTCGCCTTGCTGCTCCATCGCTTCCTGCAGCCGCTTGGGAAATCCGAGCATCGGATACCACATATGAATAACGGAGACGTCCATCATGAAATCGCCGAACATGGCCATCTCCCAATCCACGATACCGGTTACGTTTTCGTTCTCTCCAAGCATGTTGCCCAAATGGAAATCACCATGGACAAGATAGCGCTCCGATGGCGAATAGCGAACAAGTTCGATCATCGTTTGGTAGATCTCTTCGAAAAACGCTTTTTCCAGAAAACTGTGCTCATACAGGCTCTGCCATCCATGGTAGAAACCTTCTTGCTCCGCATCGAATACAGACGTCAGGTGGTCCAGCCATGAACGATGAGCAGCCTTGCCTTCCGGAGTAATCCACCCGAACCCCTCATGGGACTCCCCGAGTGGGATCTGAAGGATCCGCATGAATTGCTGGACGATGTCGGGAACCAGCCCTCGAATTTGTGCCGGCTCAAGAGCGCTTATCGGTGTACCGGGTACTTTATCCGAAATCGAGTAATGGATATTCCCCACGCTTCCGATCTTATGGATTCGAGGAATGGGCAAGGATTGATCACCGTACATACTGTAGATTTTGTTTACTTTATGAAGGCTGTCCCCGTTATCTTTAAAATGAATGACATAATCGGCATCGCCTTTACGATAACTGAATACCTTGCTTAATTCTCCCATCTCGATGGGGGTGACATTCAGCACCGCTTCTCCTTCAATCTGCCGGAGATGGCTTACCGCCTTATCCAAAGTCATCTCCGGCTTGAATGTCTTCATAACCCTTGCCCCTCCTTCATCTCCGTATTCAGGTTTTTGGACGCATTCCATCTTCGATATAACAGAGGAAACAACTCATACAGATTACATGAGATACTTGATGCGGATATATGGATGGCAGAACCCGTCATGCCTTTATTCAAACTCATGAGCTTCCTTTTCCAGGCGGGATGCCTGGACATCAAAAGTTCAGGATCATATACATCGATCCCTATAAACTTCTCATTCTTAATCTGATAGATGTGAATGTTCTTGATTTCGCTCCACGCGACGGCTCCGGCGCTCGCATAGGAGGATTTATCAACGATTCCCTCCCGATGGATCAAGAGCGCCGGCTCCGATTGAACAAGCTTGACGATGGAAAACACCAGTCCCATGCCAAAAAACAACGCGCAAATGATTCCAATTAATACGATAAAGATGTTGTCCGAGGTTAACCCTCCGTACACTAACCCGCTGCCTACCAACACAAATGCCAGGGAACCCACCAGCATTTTGGTCACCTTGGGATAAATCTTGATTTCTTCTTGTTCCTGCATTACTTGCACTCCCTGTTTCTATTCACAATATCTTGATGATATTATCCGATCGTTATGAATCATAGCTAACCTCGAATTCTTTGACGAATACAGCCGTACCGGAAATATAGACGTCCATGGTCTCTTCAAAGCGATTCACTTGAACATCGACTCTACCGTCTTTCCCCATTTCCTTGCCTTGTTCAACGATAAATCGTGCGGAGGGCGCCTCGGGATTCAAATAGGTTAAATAGTAAGCTCCCATTACGCCTGACGCGGTTCCTGTTACCGGATCCTCGACGGTGCCTGAGTACGGTGAAGAGAAATGTCTGGCATGCATAAACGAAGACTCGTCGATCGTTTCCAGGCAAAAAGGGTGCAGAGAAGCTTTCGGATTGTCCGTTAATATATCCGGGAACATGGCATTATGAGGCACCATCCGCCCAAACGGCTCCAGCCCCTTAATCGGTACCAGCAATGTCCATATTCCCGTGCTTCCATATACGATCGGCATTGCGAAATCCAAATCCTCGCGTTGCAGACCCATGGATGCTGCCAGGCGTTCAACATCTCCCTCAAAGGGCAGGAATTGAGGATGATCCTGCTTCATCTTCATGGTTAGCTTTCCCTGAGCATTCTGAAATTCGATCGGCAAATTGCCCACTCTTGTCTCAATCCACACGGTTTCTTTGTCAGGGAGCAGCCCCTTGGTCTTCAAGGCATACATCGAAGCCATGGTGGCATGGCCGCACAAATTCATCTCATGTCCGGGCGTAAAATATCTTAATCGGACATCTGCTCGCTCCGATTTTACTATGAAGGTCGTTTCATTGAACCCTACGCTATGGGCGATGGCCTGCATCTCCTTGTCTGTCAGCTCGTCTGCGTTCAAGACCACGCCGGCAGGATTACCCATATTAGGCTGTAAGGAGAATGCATCATAATGAAGTACGTTTATGGATTTCATGTCCTTAGATTCCTTCTTTCCAATAATGACTTAAACGGAGAACAAAATTTGAGAAGATTTTACCACTGGACATGGGTTAAATCCAGACCAAATTTACAATCAGCAGCCTTCACCCGCCAAACTTCGTTTCGCCAGTCCCTGCTGTTCGACGAGGTGCAAGCCAAAAAACGGTCTATGTGACCGTTTTTTTGTCAGCCGCTTTAAAAAACGAGCTTAAAGAAGCGATATTCGTCATTTTTTGATACGCACGGGTTCAATTTGGCGCTCGACGGTTCATTTCGTACGCCGACCTGAATATATATCTGGCATATTCTTTGGAATGGATTATACGCGGGGGTGATGTATTGATCGCTATCAGCCTATGCATGATCGTAAAAAATGAGGAACATCATTTGAACCGCTGTCTGTCCCGGATTGCAGACATCGTGGATGAGATCGTCGTTGTGGATACAGGCTCCACCGATCGCACGAAAGAAATCGCCCGATCCTTTCAGGCGGCCGTTTATGATTTTGAATGGATCGACGATTTTGCGGCTGCGCGAAACTTTGCTTTTAGCAAGGCCACCCAGGACTATATCCTGTGGCTCGATGCCGACGACGTGCTGCTTGAAGAAGACCGGCTGAAACTAATAGCGCTTAAAGAAAACCTTGCGCCCGACATCGATTCCGTGACCATGCTCTATCATTTGAGCTCGGATGAATTCGGCAATATCACCTTCCGTCTGCGGCGCAATCGTCTTGTCAAACGGAGCAGGGCCTTTCGATGGATCGGGCCCGTCCACGAATATTTGGAGGTGTACGGTCATGTTATGAATAGCGATATTGCCATTACCCATCTCAGCTCGAATCATGATCCGGACACCGGCCGGAATCTCAGAATCTATGTGCAGCGCGAGGCAGCCGGCGAATCGTTCACCCCGCGGGATCTGTTCTATTATGCGAATGAACTAAAGGATCACCGTCTTTTCGAGAAAGCGATCGATTATTACGAACGATTCTTACATACGGAAAAAGGCTGGATCGAGGATGTTCTCTCGGCCTGCAGCAGGCTGTCCGATTGCCATCACGAGCTCGGAAACGGGCAAGCCGCATTTGAATCCTCTCTCCGATCCCTGCAATATGCGCCGCCGCGGTCCGAATTCTGCTGCCGCATCGGTTACCATTTTCTCGAGAAAAACCAATATGATACGGCCATCTACTGGTATAAGCTGGCTACCGAGCTTGAGCTGCCTCCGGATTACATGGGATTTCATAACCCCTCCTTCTCCACATGGCTTCCCCATCTGCAATTGGCTGTTTGTTACGACCGAATCGGAGCTTATGCGATTGCCAATCAGCATAATGAGAAGGCGCTTGCCTACCGACCGGGCGATGAGACCATGCTGGCGAACCAAGAATATTTTCGAAACAAGCTGCAGGAGCTTCAGCGTGACGATGAGAGGCAGAGCTCATGACGACCCAGGGGCGCAGACGCGTTTTGATCGGCAGTCCTGTACGGCAGAAACCGGAGATTCTGGACCATTTCCTAACCTCATTGCTGCGGCTGGAGCAAAATTCCTTGGAGCTTTGCTACTTCTTTATCGATGACAACAACGATGAATTATCCAGCGCCAGATTGAGCCGATTTATGAAAGAAGTTAACCGGGTGGTTATCCACAGCGCCCATACGCCTGATGATCACGAATATATCCGCGACGAGACAACCCATTATTGGAACGATCGATTGATTTGGAAGGTAGCCGATTATAAGAACAAGATCATTCAATATGCGCTTGACTTACGGTTTGACTATCTGTTTCTGGTCGATTCGGATTTGCTGCTGGCACCGCAGACCCTGATTCACCTCATCGCCACCGACAAAGAGATCATTTCGGAAATCTTCTGGACCCGTTGGCAGCCGGACTCACGCCCCCATCCCCAGGTGTGGCTCAAGGATGAATATACCCAATACGAACAACAGGCGGGCGAAACGTTGGACGAAGCCCAAAAGGAACATCGCTATCAACAATTCGTGAGCCGGTTAGCGGAGGCCGGCGTGTATGAAGTCGGCGGACTCGGAGCTTGCACTTTAATCAGCCGCCGGGCTCTTGTGCGCGGGGTTAACTATAAACCCATCTACAATTTGTCCTTCTGGGGAGAGGATCGGCATTTCAGCATTCGGGCGGCTGCGCTGGGGTTCACCTTGTATGTAGATACGCACTACCCGGCTTACCATATCTACCGTGAAAGCGATCTTCACCATGCCGGACTGTTCCTGAAGGCAACGGATAAGACTACATCCATCCCCGAGGTTACTCGAAGCTGCCTCGAGGAACGAGAAGAGGGCTGTCTCAGCCCCATTGATGCGAATCGCCGCACGGCCCGCCCATCGCTCACCCTGACGATGGTTCTGAAGAATGAAGGCCAACGCTATCTGCGGCAAGCGCTTGAACGGCATCGGGACTACATTGACCAAGCCGTTATTATCGATGATGCAAGTACGGATAACACGCTAGATGTATGTATGGAAGTTTTGAAGGGAATTCCGCTGCGTCTGATCAGCAACGAGGCATCCCTGTTTCACAACGAGGTTGAGCTGAGAAAGCAACAATGGCGCGAAACCTTGAACGTTCATCCCGAATGGATTCTGAATTTGGATGCGGACGAATGGTTTGAGTCTTCCTTTACGGCTGAGCTTCCTTCCATGCTGAAGCAAAACGAGTTCGATTTGTACTGCTTCCGGCTCTATGATTTTTGGAACGAAACCCATTACCGGGACGATGAATTCTGGAGCTCGCATAGAACCTATCGCCCTTTTCTTCTGCGTTACCGTCCCGAAATGAAGTATTGCTGGAAAGAGACGCCTCAGCACTGTGGACGGTTCCCGGCGAATGTATTCGATCTTCCCCACCATCTTTCAGCCATTCGCCTTAAGCATTACGGGTGGGCCAAACCGGAATACAGGCTGGAGAAGCTCAGGCGTTATCGTCAGCTTGATCCTGAAGCAGAGTTCGGCTCGAAAGAACAATACGACTCCATTCTGGAGGAATCGCCTACGCTTGTTGAATGGATGGAATAACGAATAACCATAAGAGGAAGCGATGGAATTGAAGATCATTCATACCTTGCCCTTATTCATTCGGGAGAGCTCGCGCGAGAATGATTTACACATGGCCAGCCTGGCGTTAAGCAGTCTGCGGCGCTCCCGGGAGCATAGGACGGTTCTGTTTAATCAAGGATGCCTTACGAATGAAGAGCTGCAAGAATGGCTGCAAACGTTAGACCTGTCCGGTGTTATTCTCGGGAACGGAGCGAATATCGGCATCGCTGCCGCCAGGCAAGCGTGTTTTGAATTCATATGGGAGCACTTCCCAGAAGCGGGGTACATCTCCGAAATTCATGTCGACATGCTCTTTCCTCCGGATTGGCACGAACCTCTTCTTCGTTATCTGGAATGTAACGACGAACCTATGGTATCGCCCGGCATCGTTACCTCAACCGGAGAACTGCAGCCCTTGGGTGAGTTCATTGTTCTTCCGAAAACACCGGGTGAGCTCAGCGAAACGCTCCAGCGGCTGTCAAGAAAAGGGATTGCGGATGGATTCGTGCATCCGGTCGTTCACCGTGCGGAAGCCCTTCGCCATATTGGAGGTTATGATACTCGATTCTTATCCGGCAAGCAGGGCTATGAGGATGACAGTCTGCTTCTGGGCATGAGGTATTATATGGGAACGCGCACCGCATGGAGGCCGAAATGCTGCCTGGCCTCCTGGGTATACCATGCAACCATGGCCCAACGCATGTCGATGCCGGACAAATACACCGAATTTTCCATGAACGAGGCTGGCCTGTTTCATCAATACGGGGCGTACGGATTGAGAGAACTGGCTGAGATTCACAACGGCTCCAGTGAGTTCCACCGGCTGTTTCGCAAGTACACGCCAGAACACAAAGGGGTGACCGAATGATATGCTGCCGGATGAACGCCAGAAGAAGATTTGGGATCAGCTATGGTCCCGGGAGATATCCTATCACTGGGATTCACTAAGCCAAACCATCTACGATAAGATCATGGAGGTTACAGGAGGCATCGAAGGGAAGCGAATACTCGAGGCCGGTTCCGGAACGGGCAAGATTTCGCTGCGCCTGGCTGCTGAGCATGCGGAAGTGACGCTGGTCGATTATTCCGAGAATGCGCTGTACAACAGCCGGAGCGCCTTTTATAGCGCCAAGGTTCCGGGCACCTTTGTTCTCTCCGATATTAGGGAGATGCGGCTTCCTGACCAGCACTTTGATCTAACCTGGAATGCGGGGGTGCTGGAGCATTTTGAGGAAGAAGAGCGGATCGCGATATTAAGGGAAATGAAACGGGTTACCAAGCCGGGAGGAACGATGCTGATCCTCACTCCTTTTGCGGAATGTTTGCCGTATCGTGCGGGAAAAGAAGCCGCCGAACAGCTGGGCACCTGGATGTATGGCACGGAGCATCCCGCCTCCACGCTCAGAAATCAATTTGAGCGATGCGGTATAACGTTGATCGAGGAGAGCAGCATCGGCTTTTTGGACAGTTTGGATTTTCTTGATTTCATCCGGGATTCCCAGACCGTCAAGCATTGGCTGACGATGTGGTACCATAGACTCCCTGAATACGAGAAGCGCAATGTGCCCGGATACCTGCTCGTCAGCGTTGGAACGGTCGGACCGTTACCCGAGGCTGCCGAGCGGCAATGCAGGCAGCCTTTTGATGATGATCTATCGCCTGACGAGAAACTGTCCCGTGCCCAAACGATCATCTCTTCCTATCATGCCAAGCGGAATGGGAGCCACTATCTGTCTGTTTACAAGGATGAAGAAGCCAGCTACTGGTACCCGCTGCTTCCGATCCTGGACTCGTTGCTTGTGAACCGGGGCGCCAAGGTGCTAGATATCGGCGCTGCTTACGGTACGCTGCTAATGTACAGCGTATTGTCCGGAGCTCAAGCACACGGCTTGGATCACATGGCGGATTACTGGTCCGTGGAGCTGGAACAGGACTACGGGATCCGGTGGAGCCAGTGCAATGTGGAAGCCGAGGATATTCCGGGAAACGAACGGTACGATATCGTTCTCTTTACGGAAGTGCTCGAGCATATGAACTACAATCCGATACCGGTTCTCCGCAAAATCCATGATAAACTGATGCCTGGCGGAAGCCTGCTCATCTCAACGCCGTGGAAACGGCATTTTGCACCTGCTCGTCACGATCCTGATCTCCTCGATATGCCTTACTACCGGATAGGAGACGGTTTTGTTGATGCCGAGATGAAATATTATTCGATCGATGAAATGTATGTACTCGCCGAAGCGACGAATTTTCAGGTGAAATCGCTGGAGATCTATAACGGCCATCTGCTTGCCTGGTTTCTGAGAACGCAGCAGCCTGGAATTTGACCTTATCCCGCTTTACCCAGAAAGATTCTTATGAACAGACAACAGCCCGGCTCATCTTTAGAGCCGGGCTGTTGCAGCATGCTGTTCTAACTATTTAACAGAGACGGTAATGGTTACGGTCTTCGAATTGTACTGCCCCTTAATGCGGGCGGTTCCCTTCGCGATCGCTTCAATGCGTCCGTTCGTTACTTTGGCCACGCTGGAGTTGCTGGTTGTCCACACGGCGGTGTCCCCAACACTCGTTTTTGCGCCGGTATCATATTCGGCCGTAACCGTTACGGTTTTGACGTCACCGGGCTTCAAGTTCAGTTTCTTTTCGCTGGCGATCAATTTCGTCATCTTCGGAACCACGTTAACCTTAACGGTGACTTCTTTGCCTTGGTATGAACCCGTAATCGTTGCTTTACCCTCGGCAACCGCTTTAACGGAGGTTCTGGATACCGTTACAATCGCGGTGTCCGAAGAACTCCAATTCATCTTGGATGAGAGCGAAACCGTTTTGCCGTTGCTGTAGTAGCCTGTAACTTTAATCGATTTGGATTTCTTGATGTTGAGGTCAATATTCTCCGGGTCTACGACAAACTTAACGACTTCCTGTTCAACCACGACCGGAATCTTGACTTCTTTATTCAAGTAAGTGCCTTTCAGCGTTGTCGAGCCTTTCGTTAAGCCTTTGATCGTACCGTCTTTAATGACAGCCGCAGATCCTGTCAGCGACCATTCGATGGAAGAGGTCACATCGCTCTCTTCGCCATCCTCGAATACGGCATTTACTTTCGGCAGCGCGTTGCTTCTGCCTATAACCAGCTGATACTCCTCTACATCCGGCAGCAGCACCAGCACTTTTTCGTTAACCGTAACCGGCAGCGTCGCTACTTCTCTGGAACCGATCTTACCGATGATTGTTGCTGTGCCGGCATCGATACCTTTGATTTTGCCGTCTTCGGTCGTTACCACGTTCTCATCGCTCGAAGTCCAGGTTACCGCGCTGCTGAAATCCTCTTCCTCGTCGTCTAGAAGCGTTCCCGTCACTTTAGGGAAGGATTTGGATTCGTCTTTCAGCACATCCAGCTTCGTGTCCTCTGTTTCAAACTTGGTTACCGTCGGATAAACCTTAACGGTAAATTCTTTGCTGATTCCGAGGTAACTCACCTTGATGGTGGAGGTTCCCTTAGCTCTTGCTGTGATCACGCCACCGTTGACGGATACCGCCAGCGGATTGGATGAGGTCCATTCCCCGGCCACGTCGATGGATTGGGAAGCCGCATTACGAACCTTGGCTTTTACCGTAATCGAATCATTCATAAACAGAACCGGATTCTTGACGAAATCCGTCTGATCCAGTATCAAAGCTTCATATGGATTGCGCACATACACATCCAGCTTGGCAGTCGAACCCAAATAGCTCACGCTGATCGTGGATTTGCCCAAAGCCACCGGCTTCAGCTTGCCATCCTCAATCGTTGCTACGGATGTGTTGGACGATTTCAGCTCTACCTTGTCCGTTACGTCCGTACCCGCATCGGTCTCCGACTGCTTGGCGAATACTTTAAGATCCACAGGCGCATCACCGACTAGCAGCTCTTGATCCTCGCCCGGAACGATCGCAAGCTTTTGGTAAGGAGCGACGACTTTGACCGTAAAGGACGCCTTGAGCCCTTTGTAATCCGCAGTCACGGTTGCGCTGCCCAGACCTACGAGGGTCAGTTCCCCTTTGCTTACTTTCACTACGCTGTCATCGGAAGTGGTCCACTTCGCTTCCGTTGTCACGTCGTTCGTTCCGTCAGCCAATGCTTTAACGGTTAAACCTTCCGTTCCAAGCTTATGCTCCACTTTATCCGGCTGATCCAGCTTGAACTCGTCGATGGCAAATTTGACGTCGACATCAATCGTTTTGATTGCGCCTTTGTATTTTGCCGTAATACGGGCCGTACCCTTCTCCAGCGGAACAATGAGACCGCCATCAACCTTTACGATTCTCGTGTTGGACGAAGTCCACGTCGTCTCATTGGTTACGTCCTTCTTCGTGGAAGATCCTTCAATGTTAGCCAATACGCGAAGTTGTTCCGTTGTTTCATTAACGGTTAAGTAAATTTTGCTCTCGTTCGTATCAAATTCAATCGATGTTACGTCCCCGGAGGCGGCGAATACGCTGGTTGGAAAAACCATCGCCAACATCATCACAACGACAAGAAAAATCTTCGTTGTCTTTCTGTTTAAGCTCATTTATTTCTCTCCTTTGTACCTTCTGTCTCGCAGGCTTTTTTTCCAGTCTATCTGTATATCGACAGTCCCGGTTCAAATCGTTACCTTCCGAGCCCAAAATGGGCACAAAGTAGGATATTTTCCCAACTTCGGTTGTTCAAAAAAATCTACTCTTCAGCTAAGTTTAATGAGTTTAACATTGTTCAATAAATAATGGATGCCTGAGTAAATCGTTAAGGCTACTGCCGCAAGCATGAGCATCTCGTCCACTTGGACCATCCTGATGAACGTAAACGGAGCGTTATCCAGCAATACCGCTGCTATGGCAGTAACTTGAAGGACCATTTTCAATTTGCCGAGCCTATCAGCGGACAATGCGATTCCCTGCTCGGAGGCGACCATCCGAAGTCCCGTAATGACGAATTCCCGGGCGATGATGGCAACGGCGATCCAAGTCGCAACCATGCCGGATTGAACCATCATGATTAAGGCAACCGATATGAGCAGTTTATCTGCGAGCGGGTCCAGCAATTTTCCAAGGTTCGTGATTTGGTTCAATTTCCGTGCAATGTAACCGTCCAGCTTGTCCGTAGCCGACGAAAGAATGAACACGCCCAGCGCGATGTAGGTTCCATAAGCATGAATGAATCCGAAGAAGCGGCTGTTCTCGGTCAACCATAGTGGATACTCGGCAAAAAATAAAATAAATACGGGAATCAATAACATCCTGGCTATCGTTATGCGGTTGGCAAGGTTCATCGTCTCTCCTCGATCTGCATCTGCAATTGGAATCGTTCCTCTCCCAACTACTCGGTATCATAAAAGATCATATGCTCTTTGTCCGTTCGGTAATAGTCCAGTCTGTCCTGCAATCCGCCCGTATGAAACTCGAACATGTGGCCGTCCGGATCCAGGAAGTAAATCGACTTCTTATCCTTCTCGTCCCTTGCCCTACCCGGCAAAATCTCCACTTGGAGCGATTGCAGGCGAAGCAGCGTCGGTTCCACATCCTGCTCATCGATGGTAAATGCAATATGCGTATAGGTTCTGTTTGCCGTGCTTCGGTCCACGTCTTCTTCGTTTAGAGCAATCCACAGCCCGTTCAGATCGAAATAAGCCAGCTTTCGCCCTCTGACCAGAAGCTTGGCTCCAAACACGTCCCTGTAAAAATCAATGGACCGTTCCAAGTGCGAAACTGAAAAGCAGAGATGGTTAATGGCCTGCAGTTTCATTGTTCGGCGGCTCCCTTTCTATATAGATTCAATGATGTCCAGCACATGCAGCGGTTGACGGATCTTCTCATACCCGCTCTCCATAAACGTATTGTACCAATAGGCGTGATATGGCCTTAATCCGGCACTCCCCGCGCCTCTCAGCTCATCTGAACCGCCGTCCCCGATAAACAGGGCATCCTCCGGTCTTACGGATAAGCGCTCACAAGCCAAGCGATAGATTTCTGCATTCGGCTTGGCTACCCCAACCTGATAAGAGAAGATAACGTCATCGAAGTAGGGGGCCAATCCGCTCTGGCCAAAAGAAACCACCTCTTCTTCCGAGCAATTGCTAATCAAGCCCAGCCTCAGTCCCCGTTCACGCAGAAGTTCCAGCAGCCTGCAGATCTCCTTCGAGATTGTTTGGAAAGGAATTTTCTTCTCGCCGACTCTCGACTGATATAGGAATTCCACGTGTTCCTGAGGATAGGGCAAACTGCGAGAATCCAGAATGTCACGGATCACCGAATGATAGTCGGGAAAATGCCCATTCATTCTTCGCTCCGAACGGGAACTCCACTCCTGTTTAAACTCCGCGTCCGATAGCCCGAGTCTATCCATATAGTCATAGGATCTCTTGGATACCCGCTTGCCGTCTGCGAACTCCGTGATTAACGTCTCATATAAATCGAAGAACACCGCCTTGACCGCCATGCCGCAACGCTCCCTTCGTTAATCGGCGAGACCTGCCGCCTGTGGTATTCTTGCAGGATACCGCCTGACCATTTCCTCCAGAACGTGTCCTGTCTGCTCATCCCATATCTCGCTTAATTCAAATGTCCCCTCTTCGAAAAACAAAGGAAACCTTCGTTTAAACCAATCCTGCATGGGCAGTTTCAACGCCTCTTCGCGATCCACCCATAACAGCTCCCCTTCGGGAGGATGCTCCAGCAGTTCCCCTTCAAAGGAAGTGGCCAAATAATTAAATACCATGTACCGAAGCCCCGTATTCGGTTCACAGGATTCTTCAAGGCCTTTATAGATGATGTCCTTCACAATCAAGCCGGTTTCCTCCCGAACCTCCCGAATGGCTCCGTTTACAATGCTTTCCGGAAAATCCACCTTGCCGCCGGGGGCAATATATCCGGGGAATCCTTTGTCATCCGGTCTGTTCATCAGCAAAATTCTGCTTCCGTCTTGGATCATGCACATGGTGTACAGCTTCACTTCGGTCTGCAACCTCATCCCTCATTCCTGTCCGATCTGCTTGGTTATAGTATACATCCCCAAGGGCTGGAAGACGATACGATGGACGGAGATTCATGTATATCGGTTGTCCCTATTCACCGGTTGTTAATCCTCGTCAAAAAAGGCCGGAGCAGCTTCTGCTCCGGCCTTAACGGCAATGTATGATCCACCTGGTCGAATCTTCGCTTTACGCGGCCATTCGCATGTCGGCCGAATACCCGCCATACATCATATAACTCGCGGTCGGCGATTGAACCTCCATCGGAGCCATACTTCCAATGGCCGATGCCCCGCTGCTGTTCCATTGAATCAGCCTAACGACAGCTTCGACATCCCCGGATTGGTATGCCTCTGCCAATGCCTGAAGATTCAGGGTCATCTCTGCCTCTTCGGGCATAGCCAATCCAAGCTCCTCTTCCTCCGGGTTCAACGATTGCAGCACCTTTTGAGCTCGATGAAGGGCCGCTTTTACCGCTCCGTCCGTCGTTTGCAGCATATTCGCGGTTTCCGAAATGGAATATTCGTACACCTCACGGAGCAGCAGCACCGTTCGCTGCAGGGGCGACAAATGTTCCATCAGCCATTGAAAGGCGAACTCGATGTTCAGCTTGCTGTCCTCGTTCGAGGCTTCTTCTTTAGGCAATATGTGTTCCAGCTTCTCATCCAGAATTCGTCGGTAGGTCTGATCCCGGCGGACCCGGTCAATCCATGTGTTCTTGGCGATCCGAAGCAGGAGAGCTTCGGGATTGGCATGGCTCCGCTGCCGCAAATGCTCCAGCGCCTTGATCCATGTGTCCTGCACCAGATCATCGGAATCCCATGAGGAGTTTGTAAGGGACAGACAATACCTGTGCAGGGCAGCATTCAGCTCCGCCAGGCCCTGGTCGGCCGCCGTGGTGGCGCTCGGTCGATAGATCGTCATCGGAATCCAACTCCTTTCCACATCTCGGTAGGATATCTTATAGGTAAACGAATGAAGCGTGCTTTTCGTTACTCGGTCATCAAAAATATATTTCATGGTTTCTTTCGTATCTTTTGCAGCGGTCTCTTCGTTTACTTGCTGAATCACGAAAACCTTATGAAGATGGAGGATGAAACCATGAATATTGTTCCTTATGTTGTTGAACAAACCAACCGTGGCGAACGATCATACGATATTTATTCCCGACTGCTGAAGGATCGGATCGTGTTTGTGGGCGCAGCCATCGATGACGCCATTGCAAACAGCATAATTGCGCAGCTGTTGTTTCTTGCGGCCGAGGACCCCGAGAAGGATATCCACATGTACATCAACAGTCCGGGCGGCTCGATATCCGCGGGCTTTGGCATTTACGATACCATGCAGATTATCAAACCTCAAGTCAACACCATCTGCACGGGATTCGCCGCCTCATACGGTGCGATCCTGCTGCTGGCCGGCGCCAAAGGCAAGCGCCTCGCTCTGCCGAACAGCGAAATTATGATCCATCAGCCGCTGGGCGGTGTACAGGGGCAGGCCACCGATATCGCCATTACGGCGAAACGCATCCTGAAAACCCGTGAGAAGCTGGCGCATATTATATCCGAGCGCACAGGTCAGTCCGTCGAACGCGTCGAAAAGGATATGGAGCGGGATTATTTTATGTCGGCGGAAGAAGCGAAGGAATACGGGATCATTGACGACATCGTCACCAAACTGTGACGCTATCCGATGAATGCCCATGATCCGTTTAGCCCCGATACTCTATTTTATTCACAAGGAGTGAACCGTATATGCTGAAAAATTTGCTGAATCAGGAAGTGAGCATCTATTTTACGGATGGAAGTTATGTGCGGAACGGCACGCTGGAGGAAGTAGGCGAACAATTCATCCGATACAAAGATGAATACGAGATGCTGTATGTACCGTTAACCGCGATCCGCTACGTTTCGGTGAATACCAAGGAACGGGACAAACCGAGAATGGGATTTGCGCCAACTTCTTGATAAGACAACAAGAACCGCATGGGCTCTTAAGCTCATGCGGTTCTGTTTGCATCATGCTTTATTTTGTCTACTATGAATGAAACCATGCGCTGTTTGCAGGCCTCGTTCCGCTCCCTCTGATGATGGCCGATAAAAGCCAGCGCATGTACGACGGAATAAAAATCAATCAGTGCCCGCTGTTCCCGGTCCGCTCCCCAATGCCTGCATAACGCCTCCACGTAGGCCATTCCCCGGTCTCCGATATCAGAGACCACCGCCGTTTGGGTGAGGGCGATCATGTACAGCGGATCTCCATAACAGACCCAATCGAAATCCACGATACCTTGCAGCGTGCCATCGGACACAATCACGTTCTTGATCGTGAGATCATCCAGGAAACAGACAGGCTCTATCCGGTCGAAATCAGGCTCGTATCGCCGCTTGATGTGCTGCAATTGAACGATGATGTCCGGGGCAACCTCACCGGTTATGTTGCCGATATGATCGCGGATATCACGATCGATGATCTCCGCCCAGGATGTAAACGGCCCCTGCTCTCCGATCGGAACCCATCCGAACCCGGTGCCCAAGGGAAGCTCGGACACCTTGCGCTGGAAAACGATGATCTGTCCGGCGAGATCGTCCAATTGTTCATCCGTCATGCCCTCAAGCTCATATCGCAGATCACGGCCCGGAACATGCTCCAGCATCATGTATGCATAGGGGACCTTCTGAAGGGACACATCCGTTCGAATCACGCTCGGTACCGGCAAGCCCAGCGATGATAGGATCGCTATGTTGTTTGCAGTATGCTTCAGGACGTCGGGCTTGCGATTGGTTCGGAGAATGATTTGCCGGTCCGGAAATGTTACGCTGTACACCTGATTGGTATGGCCGAATGACATGGGCTCGACCTTAAGCGGCAGAATGCCGTATACCTCTGTCATCAACTCTTCGACGTTCAACATGAACACCTGCCTTAACGGTTATTGATTCGCCTCCCGGATACGTCCCAGCTGTCTGATATGCAGGGTCTCGTGTATCGCTATAAAATGGGCCCATTGTTCAGCATTCAGCTCGAATCCATACGGGTGAGGATCGTGCAGATCATTCGTATTTCGCTCAGCCAGCTTCGTTATGATCTGCTTCGTTGTTTCCCGTACTCGATTCAGCTTATCCATCGTTTCATCATAAGATAATATACCGGTGGGCATGGCTTGTTCAGAGGCTTTAAAAATAATGCTTCGATTCACACCTCTTCATAATGTTCTACAACAGGGAACGGATCATAAAAGTGATGCAGCCGTTGTTTCCAGTCCTGATATTCCGCCGATTCCCGAAAACCTATCGTGTGATCCTCCAGGGTCTCCCATTTCACCAGCAGAATGTACTTATGATCATCTTCCAAGCAACGCTTCAGCTCATGATGGATGTAGCCCTTCATCTTCGAGATGATTCCTGACGCGACTTGGAAATTCCGTTCAAAATCCGACGTTTGTCCTTGCTTTACCTGCAGCATGGCGACTTCGAGTATCATACATGCCTCCTCCTTTGGATTATGTTAAGGTATGACGGCCTTTCTATCCTTTATACTCAAGCTCAGGAGAAGCCTGGAACGCAAAAGCGCCGTCCTTATCCGCCTCCAAACGATAAACCTTCCGGACCGCATTCAGGTTTAACCCGCCATAAATATGCGGATACAGCTGATTCAGCTCATATAAATCCTCAAATATGATCTCCGCGTCCACCTGATCTTCTTGAATCCCCAGAACGATCAGATCGGTTCTGCCAGTGTACATTGTGTTAGCTACGCCGCTGACTTGCGCCTCGGTCGAGCAGTGAATAAATCGGTCCGTCTGCAGGCTTGGCGGCTCGTACATGTCCTTGCCTTGCGCTTCCATCCATGCTTGCTTCGAAATAATATGATAGATCATTCCGTCCAATCTCCTCCGTCTATTTTCCGTTTATCTTGACACACTTGCGATAGAAAAACCAGATCCCCGATACGTTATTTCAAGGTGACCTTCTTTTCGGATGAACTATATCGGATGAACTATAAAAGAAGACATCCTTCAAGATGTCCTCTTCACAATCGTATATCGGTCCTCGTCAAAATCCTCGTAGGTTACGGTGTAGACGGATTCCCCTAACGAGGACGCCAGCTGTCCATTGATAAAAACGGCGCATGCCTGCTCATCAATGCCGATGCCGTAACGCACTTTCCTTGTTTTCATTCCTTGCAGCAGGTTGGACTGGTCGTCCCACTCCGTATAATGGACGCTGATCAAGACATTCGAGAACAGCCCTACGCCTTGCTTAAACATCATGATGCCTTGTTCATTATCAAGCGGGGATATCAGGCATGTCTCCGGAAGAATTAGGGCACCTGCCGAATTGCCAGCAATCGGAACGCCGTTCTCGTAGCGGTCGATTAACAGCTCTTTAAAAGGCCCCGTCGCGTAATAGCGATGGTATTTCTCCGTGTTTCCCCCGCCAATAAATATTCCCGTGGCCCATGACAGCACCTGTTCAGCTTGTTCCATGTCCAGATTCCCGTCTTCATCGGGAACGATCACGCTCACGTTCTGGGTCATTCCCGCTTCAGTCCACATCTGCTGAAACAACGGGACATACTCCTCCCAGCCCGGCCGGTTCATGATGCATAACGCAATCCTGGCATGAGAACCGCCCGCTTGCTCTAGAAACCGTCGATTGGCTTCGGCTTGAAAGGAATGACCGCCAAGCAAAAATAGATATCGATCCTTCAAGATATCCCCCCTTACTTTTTCTTTCCCGAATCCCGTTTGTAAACAGAGTACAGCAGTACGGATATAAAATAGATCGGCAGCAGGATGATGCCAATCACGGCGCTTAACAGAACGATGGACAGTTGGCCGCGCTCAGCGATATCGTCATAATTCATATAACCGTATACAATCCAGACCAGCCAAACCAACGTAACGGCATAACCTATTTTATAAGGTAATCTCACAGCATCCATCACATCCTAGAAGTTGTTTGTTTGGCACATTTATAAACATTTCGAATACAACATCTCAACAAACTCATGTTGATTCCGTTCCATCCATTCTTTTCTGATCATAAGTTGCTTCAACATTAGTTGAAAATAGGAGGCGATGTTCCTTCCGGCCAAATGCTGTCCGATATAGATGCTTAATAACGAAACATAATATAACTGCATGGTATAGGGAATCCAATCGATCTCTGCACGGGTTAACCTCATATTTTTTCGATACTCATCTAAAAATAATTCGACCTTCGTCAAGGTCTTGTCCTCATGCTGAAGAAGATGGTTCAGACAGATGGATAGTTCCCATATCCGTATGTCCCTAGCGGCAAAATCAAAATCCAATACACCACTCATCTCACTGGACTGGGGATCGATCAAGAGATTGAAAACTAAAATATCATGATGGACCATTTGCTTTGGCAGCACATTCAATTCAGGTGCACGGTTAAACCCACATTCATAGTATCCTTGCAATACCGCTATCTGTTCGGCATCAATCTCAAATGGAGGGCGTACCAAAAACTCATTAATTTTCGTCTGATTGGCTAGAGAATGGAGGTTGTAAAAATCATGGAACGCAATCGCAGGATAAGCTACATCAACGGAATCCGATTCGAATTGTTGAAGAGCATATGATATTTCCCCAACTGTCCGCCCATAACTAAGCACATCGGACATGCTGGATAGGTCAGGTACCTCTCCTTCGATAAACCATGTCAGGGAGCCCAGGGAACCATCCGATAGAACCACGTACTTGGCATCATCCTTACTGGAGACGAAACATGGAACATCAAACGATAAGCAACAACTCTCCAGATAGGCTGTTAGTCCAACCTCAAACCGTAATCTCTCTTCATTCTTCGTGTGACGATTGTATATTCTCGCGACGTATTTCTTTTGGTTCATTACGACAATTCGGGAATCATTCGTCATGCCGAAAGGCACGGTCTCGATCGAAGACACAGGGCCATGAAAATAATGCTGTAACAGCTCCTGAAATAAGTGTTCCAATATCTACACCTCTTTTCTGAACAGCGCGCTCCCCCTATGATCGAACTTATAAAACCCATCCTGATTCATGGTCTCACTCAGCAACTGCCCCTCGATTCGGGGAAATTTGGGGGTGGAGTTCCTCATGCAACATATTTCTCAGACGACCATTAAACGCCTTGCTCCTCCCTATAATGACTGACATCCCCATGCAGGAGGATGGAAGGGACGTCATCGGTCAGCTCGATCTTGCTCAGGCATGTCGGATGGATGTAAGGCAGATCCCACAACCGATCCTCCCTACCTAGTGAGTCATCGTCGATTACTCTAAGCGGTCACCTTGTCGTATGGTATATGCCAGCTTGTAAAGATCCGCGATATCCTGCCTGCCCGTCTCCTCCAATCGTCTTACGGCTACCTCCATATCAACCGCCTCCACTGCGATGACCTGCTCCCCATCCTCGGGATTCAGCGGCTCCCCAACGATGCGTACATCACCGTACCCAACCAATCGGACAAATTGAGGATGGGGAATATGCGGCCGATAAGGCGTCTTGCTGCTGGACTCGCAGCGAAACTGGCCAAAGACCCGGTATGACTCGAGTTCTGCGCCAAGCTCCTCCCTTACTTCCCGCCGGAGTCCCTCGATATAAGACTCGCCAGGCTCCAGGGTTCCGCCAGGAAGCTCCCAGCTGCCGTCCGCTATCTGAAAAATAACGCAGCGTTCCCCGGCGAATGGAATAATCGTGACATTGCTGACCATCGATTCTTCGAAATCTTCACCAAGTGCAAACCGGGCTCGCACCACGCCCCAATGGATATCGTTCGATAGGGCCGGATACAGGGTTAGATCCGTGCTTTTTTTCATAAGCGTAATTCCTCCAGCCTTGCAGATATTCATACAACCTATGTAGCGTTGTATTCGCGGACCATAAGCACCTGCTCCATCGAGCTGGCGAACCCAAGCGCCTCCAGCACATCCACCAATTCCTTATGCGAAGCCCGGATATTGAATGCGGATCGCTTGCAAGTGGAACCAGGCTGCATCATCTCGAGCGCGGTTGCCTTCAACACGGCTTGGGCATCCCGGTAACCAGGAGCGGCTTCGCAGCGGAACAGCGTGATCGCCTGCAAACGGCCCGCAGCATCGAACGCACGCTTAAACAAACCGTAGCCCACAAGTTCTTTTCCTTCATAAACAAGCACGCACTCGCCGTCCTTGATACTGGCAGCGTCTGTCTGCCAGACTTCGCCGGATCGATAGAAGTCTGCGGAGGCAGCCTCCGCGGCTAGGCCTCTGACCAACGTAAACGGAGTCGATGCATTCTGATGATCCTGCGTCTCTAACGATTGATCATTTGTCATGATGAGCAGCCGATCGATGATTTCATATCCGACGCTTTCATAAAGGCGAATCGCGGCTGCATTCGTGCTGATCGCCTCTAAATAGGCACGACGCACGCCTTGCTCCTTATAGAGGTCGTCGTTTTTTTCCATCATGGATTTGCCGATCCCTTTG
The DNA here is from genome assembly GCF_041954005.1 of Priestia sp. BR_2. Lineage (NCBI taxonomy): Bacteria > Bacillati > Bacillota > Bacilli > Caryophanales > Bacillaceae > Priestia > Priestia sp. BR_2. Next base: position 145,858 of record NZ_JAVFHM010000328.1, read on the forward strand.
CCCCGGAAATCCGGAGCTATTGCCGTCCCTCCGTTACGTGCGATGGATTCGCCGCGATCCAATCGAAAGCTGTTCATGACGATGCCGGCGGGTACGCCATCCACGTAACAAGCGAGTGAGCGCTCCAGACATAAAGCGTCATTCCCGATCCGGGCAATGAAGCGGTCCAGCGGCATGGAAGCGTTCACCATGTAGCCTTCAAACGAGAGATTCCAAAGCTCGGATACTTCCCGGATCGGAAGCTCGCTTAACGGTTTGTACGTAATCATGGTCTTTATTCCTCCTGGTTTATGGGCATTAAAAAGTGAGTCGCGTTTTGAGATGCTCACTATGAAAAACATGCAGGAAACACCTGAGTATGTACCCACTCGTGTGCTCCTGCATGTCTTTGCATAACTTATTTACGATTTAAAGAGCTGTATCGTCCACGCTGTCCAGCCAAGCTTCGATGCTGCCGATGACGGAAGTGACGCAGCCATCCTCGAATGGAGAGATCAGTCCTGCGACCTTCACCAATTCAGTGAAGGATTTGCTTCCGCCTTGACGGCACAGGTGCAGATAATCCGCCCATGCCGCGGATTGGTCCTCGTGCATCTTCTTCCAGAATTGGAATGCACAGATTTGAGCCAGCGTATAGTCGATATAATAGAACGGCGAATTGAAGATATGTCCTTGTTTATGCCAGAAGCCGCCTTGCTCCAGATACGCATTATCATCATAGTTCCGGTGCGGCAGATATTTCCGCTCGATCTCGCGCCATGCCTGTTTCCGTTCCGCCGGCGTAGCATCCGGATTCTCGTAAACGAAGTGCTGGAATTCATCAACCGTCACCCCGTAAGGAATGAAGATGAGTCCGCTCGCCAGATGGTCGAAGCGGTATTTATCCGCCTCGTCCTCGAAGAAGCGGTCCATCCACGGCCAAGTGAAGAATTCCATGCTCATGGAATGGATTTCGCATGCCTCATAAGTCGGGAATCCATACTCCGGTACCTCGAAACCTCTGCTCTCGTACACTTGGAACGCATGACCGGCTTCGTGCGTCAATACGTCAATATCTCCGGAAGTCCCGTTGAAGTTGGAGAAGATAAACGGTGCGCCGTACTCGCTGATATAGGTACAGTATCCGCCGCTCTGCTTGCCTTTTTTGGCAACCAGGTCCATAAGGCCGTTCTCCTGCATGAAGGTGAAGAACTCGTGAGTTTCCGGAGACAATTCCTCGTACATCTTCGCGCCGTTGTTCACGATCCAGTTCGGGTCGCCCTTCGGCGTGGCATTCCCCGATTTGAAGGAAAAATTCTCGTCGTAGTACAGCAGTTGGTCCACATCGATCCGCTTCTGCTGACGTTCTTTCAGTTTGGATGCAACCGGAACGATATGCTCGAGCACCTGGTTACGGAAATTAGCCACCATCTCTGCATTGTAATCCGTGCGAGCCATGCGGGCATAACCCAGCTCCACGTAATTGTTGAAGCCAAGCTTCTTGGCAATCTTGGTTCTCACTTTAACCAGATCATCATAGATGCGGTCGAAGGTGGCTTCGTTCTCGGCCATGAAACCGCTGGAAGCCTCCATTGCGCGTTTGCGCATATCGCGATCCGTCGATTGCTGGAACGGAATCAGCTGCGACAGGGTGCGTTCTTCGCCTTCGAACTGAATTTTTGCAGAAGCGATCAGCTTCGCATATTCCGTCGTCAGCTTGTTCTCCTGCTGCAAATCCTCGATGATCTCAGGGCTGAAGGTTTTGAGCGATAACTCTGCCAGCTGAAACAGCTGCCGTCCCCATTTGTCCTCCAGCTGGGCTCTGAATTTCGAACCAACGAGGGCTCGGTAATAATCCGTTATGTATTCCTGGATGACCGGTCCGTTCTCGTCGAAGAAATCCTGCTCTGCCTTATAGAACTCGTCGTTCGTATCAATCGAGTGGCGGATGTACACCAGTTGGCTCAGGGTATCCATCTCGCTGCGAAGTTTGTTAATACGGGTCATCGCCTCATCCTGTTCCTCGTACGTGCCGGCGGAGGTGAAGGCGTTCAGTTGTTCCTTGAACTTTTGCTCAAAAGCTTTTACGTCGGGGCGTTCATAGCGATACTCGCTGAATTTCATAAGATACACCTGTCCTTTCCAAAATAAAAAATGCATCCTGGCGTTTGATTGCATAGCTTCAAATCACCAAACTATATGTAAATTCTATATACCAATCCGAATATCCTTCACAGTCTATGAAATTCTGTACGCCCCGACTGGTTACGTCATAATCTTAAGTCCGATGGCTGAAGCGAGAATCAAAGCGATGAAGAACATGCGACGCCATTCCTTCGGTTCTCCGAACGCAAACATCCCCAGCAGCGTGCTGCCTGCCGTCCCCATTCCCGTCCAAATCGCGTAGGCGGTTCCCATGGAAATGAAATTCATCGCATACGTCAGCAGCAGGAAACTGGAGCCAAGCGAACAGGCTAAAAAAACGTAGGAACCCAAGCTGCGATGCAGGGTTACCCGTCTTAAGGCAATGACACCCAGAACTTCGCACAACCCGGCTGCAATCAGAGCGATCCATTCCATTAGACGCCACGCTCCTTCGCTTGACGATCCGTATCCTTCGTGACCAGCTTAAGCCCCAGCACGCCTGCGGCCAGCATGCCAATCAGTAGGAGCTTGACGGGATTCGCTTCCTCGCCAAACACGAGAATCTCCACCAGCACCGTGCCGGCTGTGCCGAGTCCCGTGAAGATCACATAGACCGTGCCGATGGGGAGCTTCGCCGCGGAGTCCAAAAAAACTTTAAAACTGAATACGATCGATGCGATGGTGATGACCCACTGCCACCATACATCGGAATGTTTTAAACCGGATACCCAGACAACCTCCAGCGCTCCCGCCAATAATAAGAGCCACCATGCCTTCTTCATCCTCCAACATCCCTTCCACTCTGTATTTGTTTAAATCGGTTTATGATGTCGTTGTGATTGTAATCCAAATTTGGCATGCTGTATAATGATCATTAATAATGATGCCATCATTTTTAGTGATGTCTGAAGGAGAGGGGTGTTGGCATGGAGCTTACTGATCTAAGGGTTTTTCTCAGGATTGCGCAGGAAGGTAACATCACCCGCGCCGCGGAGCAGCTTGGGTATGTGCAGTCGAATGTAACGGCACGGGTCAAAAAGCTGGAGAATGAATTGGGGGTTCCCTTGTTTAACAGGCACTCCAATGGAGTCACCTTGACGGAGAAAGGGCGTATGTTCCTGGACTATGCGTGTACCATCATCAACCTGTCCGAAGAAGCAGTGAGAACCGTGCAGGAACAGCCGTATCCAAGCGGTTCATTAGCCATTGGCGTCGTGGACACGGTTCATTGCGGGCTCTTCATTCAATCCTTGTCCGACTATCAAACCAAGTACCCTGACGTCACGCTGTCCCTGTTGACCGGCAGCTCCTCGGAGCTGATTACTCAAGTTCTGAACTATCAGCTGGACGGGGCTTTTGTGACAGGAACCATTCCGCCGAAGCTGGTAGCCGATTATATAGAAGAGGATGAAGTCATGCTGTTGACCAAATCCAAAGAGCAGCCCTTTCCCGATCTTGCGGTAACCAAATGGGCCGTAGCCCCCGCGGGATGCCCGTTTCGAAGCGCCCTTGAAGCATGGCTGCTGAGCGAAGGCATTCCGCTAACCAATATGATCGAGGTCTCCTCGTTGGAAACCCAGCTCAGCATCGTGCGGTCAGGACTTGCGGCTGCGCTGCTCCCCAGCTCCGTCTTAAGCGGAGAATATGCCAATCTGGGCAGCTACTCGATCCCGGAAGCCTTCCGGCACACCTCGACAAGCCTGGTCCGGCGCAACGACCGGTTCAGGAACAAGGCGTTTTCCGCTTTTGCCGAGCTGGTTAAGGTCAATTTTGAGATGAAGGGAAGATCATGAGTTATAAATAACGACGGAGGTCTGAACATCACGCTGAGATTTAACCAGCCGTGAGATGCAGGCGATAGTTCCTCTTGAACAAACCGTCCGGCCGTTGAAATGTTTCGTAATGTTCTTCTCAAGCCTAATCAATATTCCCTGCAGCTAAAAGCTCCTCCATTTTGAACAGGGAATGCAAAGTAAGACCGGCTTCCTCCAGTTTCTGTCTTCCTGCCGGATTACGTTCAATGACGCAAATGACATGCTCGACGACCGCTCCAGCTTCTCTCAAATCGTGAACGCTTAACAAGATTTGTCCTCCTGTCGTCACCACGTCCTCAATCACACATACGCGTTTACCCTTAATGTCCGCACCTTCCGCCAATTTGCAGGTGCCGTATTCCTTTGCTTTTTTTCTTACAAATGCGGACGGAGTGCCTGACTTCAAGGATAGCGCAGTTGCAATCGGAATTCCTCCCATTTCAAGTCCTGCTAACACTTCCGTGTCTTCAGGGATAAGCCCGACCAGCTCCTCAGCTACTTGGGCCAGAATAACGGGATCTGACTCAAACATGTATTTATCAAAATACTCATGAGACGTTTGACCCGAGCGTAAAGTAAAGGTTCCTGTTAAATGGGTTACATCATAGATTTCCTTTGCCAAATTCAACGTCATCATGATCCTCCCAGTGTGGATATAATCGTATGCTCTCCCGCCAGTTCCATCTGCTGCTCGATATAATACGCCACGCCATCCAGCTCATTCGAGTCGATAATATGATCAGCCAGCTGCTGGATTGTCTCGTGCGCATTCCGGACCGCGATCCGCGTGCCTCCGGCTTCGAACAAGCCGACATCATTGATGTGGTCGCCGAACACCACCGTGTTCTCCAGATCAATCCCCATGTGGGCGGACCATAATTGGAGGCCGTCTCTTTTGTTTGCTTTGGCATGGCTGAATTCGAGGAAATAGTGGTTGCGAATGTAATAATCCGGCATCATATGAGCATGAATCACGTCGCCGTATAATGCCGTGACCTCTTGCCGAATCGGCTCCAATTCTTCATGTAATCCGATGTAGGTAAGAGCCAACGTCCGGTAATCCGGTGGACAGTTCAAGTTCTTCACTTCCAGGAACCGCGGATCATGGGGGCGGCCGGCATAGAACGTCATCTCTCCCTCTCTGCGCAGCGTCTCATGCAGAACACGCTCCCGCTGGTCCTTATCGAGCGAGAAATAAAAGGGTGTAATGCCGTGCTTTTTCCCAACGCAGATAATCTCATTCGAAATGTCGCGCTCCAGCCAGTATCCATCCACAACGGTTTGATTCGACCCGTCATATATCAAAGCGCCGTTATATAGAATCACGGGGTATTTCCACGGGATATCCGAAACGACGCTTTGAGCGCTAATATAACCGCGGGCAGTCGCATACGTGACGATCAAGTCCCGCTCCAATGCATCCGTGACAACGTTCATCGTATAGGGTGATAAGGTTTGATCCGATCGCAGAAGCGTCCCGTCGAGATCCGTAATATATGCTCTTTTTTTCATAGTGAAGCAGTCCTCCTTCGCCGTCCGGTATGTGACAAAACCCAGCCTTAGAATAGCTCATGCCAAGACTGGGCCATACGTGTGAGTTAGACGTCTTCCATGATTATACAACTTCCGGGATGAAGATGGTAAAGCTTAATTGCTTATTTCGCTTCAATACGCGTTTATTTCTGAGCCAGGGCTGTTAGCGCCGCATCGGGAAGGCTTCACCGCTCGGAATGAAGGCCCCGCCGGGCAAATGAAGCCGTTGAATCCTAGTACATCGGGTGTTGGATGCATTGTTTGCAGGCATTGGGAACGAATGAACGGAGAGCAGGCATGACTTGCCCTTTCTTTGGTAACCTTACACACCGAGAATCAGGTATCCCAGTGTCATGTATAGAAAAAGAAATAATAGCAGTACGGAATGCCCTACAACGGCTGTGATACCGGTTCGTGATAGTTCACCACGAGTCATGCTAATGAGTGCCAACAGAATCCCCACGGGCGACAACAGGAGTATCGACGCATACGACAGTCCCTGTAAGGGACTGCCTGCCTCCGGCGGAAACATGAAGCTGTACAGCGTGAACAAGGTGATGCAGATAAATAATGTCAGAGACACATGGGACAAATACCATCTCATCACATAACCTCGGCCAGCATGCCCGACAGAATACCGGCTCTGCGAACGACCTCATTCTTTTGAGGAATTTCCCTTATAAAACTCAGCATAGGGTTGGCACCTCCAAGATTTATTTAGTGATACGCGGCTGAAGATACCCCACGACTTCTTGTATGTCCTGAATCTCGGCAAACGGAAAAACTCCCATGCGGTTCATTTTGGCGATGTCCCCACGATATGCGATAAACGGAATTCCGGCGCTCTCGGAGGCCTTGCCGTCCACCCAGGCATCTCCGACAGACAGCCATTCCTCCGGCGATGTATGGTGAAAATGCCTCAGCACCGCCATATATCCATCCGGTGCAGGCTTTAATAAGCCCATGGCTTCCCTGCCGATAATGAGATCGAAGTAATGAGCAATCCGGTTCTCTTCGAGTGCAGTCATGGCTGCTTCTACCGCGTTATTCGTCACGATAGCAAGATGCAGCTGTCCACGTAATTGCTGGACGAGCTCCATAGCTCCATCTTCAAGTTTTGCTCCCGTCATCCCTTGGATCTCATGTTCCTTGGCGATATCCCACATCATGCAGCTCAACTCTTCCGACAGCTGCCCCGTATTCATGGCTTCAGCGATGACGGTTGAGGTGGTATGGGTGTCCATGGATAGGCCGGGGGGCAGAATGCTATGACTGCACAAAAAGGCATAGATGTCTCTTTTCATCGCTCCAAAATCAATGCTGGAATGCAGCAGCGTATTATCCATATCAAAGACAATCCCTTTTATCTTAAACTCGATATCTAATCAACTCCCGTCATGGTAACGCCATGAATGGCTGCTCCGCTAGGTAATCCTGATTTGCGTATGGCGACCAAGGATGTGACGCTTACCTGGCCGGGGTAATCCTCTGTCCCATCATCCTCATAAGAAGATAAAGTGATGTATAGATGATTCTTTTGATCCCCTATCTTTTGGTCGGTCATCTTCAAGGATGCAATCCGAAAACCTTTTGCCGAAGGAAGCTGCCCCCCGCTGACCAACAGATAAATTTCCTGATCCGTTTCTTTAAGCACCCATCCTCCCGGAGCCCTATTTATGCCGTCATCATAAAGCTGTTGAATATCCGGATCAAGGTGCTCAACCGAACGGTGCTCCCAGGTGAATTCCGGAGCCGTTTTGGTATAAAGGAGCTGCGTGTACGGAACTTGCATGTAGGTGATCTCAGCGGCTTTGCGGGCTTCCTCCGTCAAAGTTTGTGCTTCATTGAAATCATTACTTCTCTGTCCATGGCACCCAGCCATCAATAACATGGTAGCAATCATGGTGAGCATTAGCCTTCCGCTGATACTTACTCGCATATCCTTGTTAACCCCTTCATTCCCTAATCATATACAACTTCCGTACCGGCGATAAAATCGTGCAAGGAACGCTTATCCTCGCGCAGCGCAACCATAAAGATGCTCACAATAATCCCGATTCCTAACGTTAACGCGTATACGATACCCGCCACGAGATTCCGAAGCAGCATCGTCCCAAGGCCCGGCGGCTCAAGAAAATCGAATTTGCGGATACGAATGCCGCACATACGCTTACCGATCGTATACCCATTCCAATACACCGGCACCAGGATACCGTATAAACCGAATATCAAGTTACTGATCGGCTCATTCTCATAATTCCCCGTGATAAGTCCAGCTATGATCGTTAGCGGAAGCGACACAATAAGTCCATCCAGAATGTTGGCCCCTAGCCTGATCCAAAAGCCGGCCACTTGGTTATCGGTCATCACGACTCCCCCTTGAATTCACTCCATACTCAAAAAAGACTTCCTGCCGACACTTCATTTGTTATTAGGCGGATCGAATTCCTTCCAGTTCTTCTTGATCTTATTCAAATCTTCCGAATTCCATTTGCCGATGCTCGGACCTAAGAAACACAAGATGCCGACAATCAGGCTGATCCAGCTTAATACCAGCGGGCCTTTGCCTACATAGGTCAACATCGAATCAAACATCTCTTTGCTCCATGACGTCAAGTTGGATCCGAATATGGCAGCTGCCAGATACCGGACAGCATACAAGAACACCGAAATGCAGATAAATATCATACCCATCGTTTTATGGTTCATCGAACGCCTCTCTTTCCACACAACATTTTCCAAATACCTGATATCATTGTAAGCTTCGGTCCCCGATCGAACAATAGTTTTTCCCGCTTTTCCCCATTCCGTTGTCGTCATACCAAGGAGTAAATAACCTTTACACGCAACAACATTCGCCACATAAAAGAAAGGAATGACTTCCTACGTTGTAGTGAAGCCATTCCATTCTGTTTGTTATACACTATTGTGCCGTTGGCCGGATTATGCAGCTATCCGCTCCTCCATTTCCTGACGACTCCCAGCAATTCACGAATATTTGTCCAAGACAAAATCCTCGATCATTTCAATATTTCTGCGACCCATAGCGTACTGTCTGATGTGTTTCTTAATATTCGGATACAAAATAATGTCGTCCAGCTGCTCGAGCGGTATCCATTTCACATCGGTTTGATTCGGATCTGGCACGGCCGGAAGCTTCGGAAATGACCCTTCAAGCGGATAACATTCGAACACGATGTATAACGTATGGATGCCCGATATGTTATCTCTGGACTGTTTATGCGGAGCATACTCGTACACGAATGCAACAGGCCCCACCTGCGCCTCCAGCGTGGTTTCCTCACGCAATTCCCTCAAGGCTCCCTCCACGATCGACTCCCCCGGCTCGGCCCCGCCCCCCGGCAAATTATAATGCAATCCGTTTTCATCTACATACTCGACTAATAACACAGACTCATCCCTCAGAACCAAGGCTGTCGGTCTCACCCGAATGTGATACGTCATCATAACCACCTCTCCCGGCTTACAAAAAACGGCCGAACGTACTTGATCTGTCTATCATACAATCAACGCGGCCGATATGGAAATATGATGCATCCTTTCCTCAGTATATCGCTAGTCAGTATATCCCGTGTTTGTTCTGCTATCATTCACTTCGATCGCTATCATCCAGTCTCACGTTTTCTCCCGTTACGCGGGAAACATTCGCCGCCTCCAGAAAACGAACGATCTCCAGCGTTTCGGATAAGGGAACATCGGAAACCCCCGTCGTGAACATCTTCATGATCTGATCCAGCAGACTGGCATAATAGGGCTTGGGGTGCTCCATGATGTCCACGAAGCTGCTGGCCTCCGCGCGATGAACGGTCAACCCGAAGCGGTCGTTGCCTGCCCGATTGCCCCGTATCGTTCCGATCCTCCCGTCATTCCAAACCGCCGTTAACACCTCGTGCAGCTCCGTTGCGGCTACATGGACGCTTACGCATCCGGGTCCGAGAACACGGTACAGCATTTCAGCCGCATGAATGCCGTACCAGAAAAATCCCGGCTGCGTAGGTTGAAGGGGAAGCGGTCCTGCGCAATCCACGCCAATGATATTATCCGCCCCGCCCCGAGCCAATTCATCCTGTAATCCTTGAGCATACCGGAGAGACGAGCAACTCATAACGGTCACCTGATACTGCTCCGCCAATTCGGCAATTTCCCTTGCGTCCTTACTGCTCACCGCAAACGGCTTATCAATAAATACCTGTTTGCAATAAGGAGCAATCGCGCGAAATAAAGACAGATGCGACCTTCCGTCCACCGCTTCCAGCATGACGGCATCGACCTGTTTGGCCACGTCTTCCGGACTCTCCAATATCTCCGTTCCCCATGCCGCGAGTTCCTTTGTATATCCCTCCACTCGGTTTATGCTCAGCTCAAAGTCCGGCGACCCTCCGGGAAAAGCAGCCGTCACCCGTGCACCCGGAACGTGATATGGATGCGACTTGTCATGGAGCATTTTCGAGAAAATGGAAACATGGGATGTATCCAAACCAATCATACCGATCTTCATATTCATAAGTTCATTCTCCTTTACCTTCAGCATTTTAGATGATCACGCTGATTTTCCACTCACTACATTACTGAGGATATCCAGCTGCCGGACATAGGCTTTTCTTTCAACCATCATATCATCCTGTTCGACTAAAGGACGTGACTTTAAATCGTCTTTTATCCTGCACCTGGATCCAATACAAAAAGACCGCCTCCATCTGTCAACCAGATGAGGGGCCGTCTTTCGCATGAGCTTATAAATGTGTTATGCAATTGCATAATGCGCACTTTCAATATACTATGGCTGCATCCTCCACTTGATCACGAAGAAGCGGTTGGCCATAGCCACGATAGCGAACACGATGGCAAAGGTTATTAAACCAGAGTCGATCAGGCAAGCAACCGCGGTCGCAAAAATGAAGAATTCAATAAGCAGCACGACGGCAAGCGGCAGCTTGACCCTTGCCTTCGGCGATATGGTCATGCCCCAGATGACGGCTGCCAGCAGCGGCAATCCGATCCCGAGAACTGCCTGTGCCGCGAGCCCGGAACCATAATGGAAGCCCCAGTAACCTATCGAAAATAACAGAATCAATTCCAACATAAATCGGAGGGCGAGATTCAGTACTTTGAACATGGAGGGACACCTTCCGTTTCAGTCATGCGCTTATTTTTACCGCAGGCATCAAAGCTCGATTTGCTCCAAATGATGGATCAGGTGATCAACATAATCGTTAAACAACCACTCCAGCGTGACCTCCGTTTTATCGGGCAGCACGCATTTCTTCTGGAAGTCGGATGAATCGGCTCTTTGCATGACCCGCAGAATCATCCGGTTAACCTGCTGCCACAGTGCCAGGACATCCGATTGATCATATCGATTCTGGTAATCGTTCACCCGGACCCAATCGTTCTGCGCGTAACCTTGAATCGCGATAGGGTAATCCGACACCAATATTTTTACAAACCGGATATGGTTATTGACCGCCGAATCGCATAGATGGCCCAGGATCTCCTTCTTGGACCATTTATCAGGCGTAAGCTTCAGATTGAATTCCACCTCGTCGATTGCCGTTACAATCTCCGTTACTTCAGAGATCAAAGATTCCAGCTTCATAATGGATTCCATGCGTTATTCCTCCTTCTCGTTAATGATTCTATTCGTGTAATCGGCAGGCCCATGAAATCACTGTAATGTTTAGCCGCCTCCCGAAACGCCTCTTTTCGATCGCCAAGCGGCGAGAACGGGCTTAACGTGATTTCGATGCCGCTGCGCTTGATCTCCCGCTTCCAGATACCGACCACTTCTCCCCCTGCGACCATGATGGGTTGGAAAACCCCGTTGCGAAAGGGAGCGATTTTGGCATCATGCTCTGACTCAATAATTGCGCTGCGATCCTTGTACCCCAAGTAATATTCATCAAAACCCGGAAGCAGAACCGCCGAATCCGTATCAGCGGACGCGGATGGCCCAGTAACAGAGCTCCAGTATTCCGTGCCGTTGACAAAATCTAAACGAAGATTGGATCGGACGGCCTCAAAGCCTCGTTTAGCTTCTGTCAGCGTTAATCCGACCCACCATGCAAAATCCTGGATCGTTGCAGGCCCATGACCTGTAAAATAGCGGAGCGCAAGCTCCGCCAGCGATTCTTCGAGCGATAGCTCCCTTGAATTCGGGACCCACTCGTCGAGCAGCACGAAGCTTTGCTGTTTGCCTTCATGCGGGCCGAAACAGATCATGCCGGTCCGCCCCAAATATCCGAGAATGTAATAGCCGCGGCCATTCTTGGTGCTGATCCCCGCTTCCTCCAGCAGCTCCATCAGTTTGGGACGGGATACGGGTGAACAGCCCCTCAGCGCGTTGCCTATGATCGTACGGCATTGATGGAGCGTACCTTCGTCAAGCTCAAGTTCGGCCTGCTTCTTCTTATCATTCGTGTGCAACCGCGATGCCGTCAGCCTCAGCATCCACTTGGCATCCTCCGCAGGCACGAAGAAAATCGTTCCACGCATCGGCCAAGTCAGCACGATTTTGCGATCGATCACGGCCTGCTCCACATCGGATATCTTGGCGGACTGCGTACGGAGACCGATTCCCCATACCGCTTGGTGGTAATCCTGTGCCTGAACAGCGCCTAATTCTCTTACTGCTTCTACCGGGCTCACATGCTTCATCCCTGTTATGCGCTGATTGTAGAGCCGTTGATTCGCTATGGTGTGACTTAGCACATCTATCCACTCTCCCAGGCCATGAATATTGTCGGACGCAAAGCTTCTATTTCAAGTCCGGAATGGACATCCATGCCCGATCATTCTGCCAGCTCACCTCGACCGGCGTCTCAAAGAACGAGGTCAAATTGTCGCTGGTCAGCATGTCCCGGGAACGTCCCTTTCCGAAGACGGTGCCCCGGCGGATGAGCAAGGAGTGCGAGAAAATCGGCAGGATTTCTTCGATATGATGCGTAACGAACAGCAAGGTCGGCGCATCGGGCTTTGAAGCCAGTGCCGTTATGCTGGACAGCAGCGCTTCCCTCGACAGAAAATCCAGTCCGTTGCAGGCCTCGTCCAGTATCAACAGCCTTGGCGAAGCCATGAGGGCCCGGGCGATCAGCAGCTTCTGCTTCTCCCCTTGCGAACAAGTTTCATATGTACGCCCCAGCAGATGAATACAATTAAAATCCTTCATCAGCTGCTCGGCCCGTTCCCGGTCTGCTTCATCCACCTTCTGATACAGTCCGATCGAGGCGTGTTTGCCGCTAATCACGACGTCCAGCGTGGACTCGCTCGGGCGGATTCTTTCCTGCAGCGAGGAGCTGACCCAGCCTATCGATTTACGCAGTTCTCTTAAATCCACCCTGCCAAAGCGATGCCCGAGCACCGAAACCGTGCCGCTGGTCGGCCAGATGTAACCGTTAATCATATTCAAAATGGTTGTCTTCCCGGAGCCGTTCAGTCCGAGCACCGCCCAATGCTCCCCTTGCTGCACGGTCCAATCCACGCCGGTAAGAACGGTCTTTTGCTCCCGTCTCCAGGTTACGTCATTCAGTTCAATCATCGTGCTCATTGCCGCTCCCTCTCCTTCTTCAATCTGCTGCGCTATTTCGTTTCTCTTTTCAAGGATTATACCAGCAATTACATATTCCTCAATAGGGAGATGAAACCCCGCCTTGTGATCCGCCTACGACTTGGAATCATGCGAAGTATGCCAGGCAGGACATTTCATGCCTAAACGAGGATTTTAGTTTCATAAAATAAATATTGACAAATAATTATTTTTATGTTATAATAAAATATTTTTCTGTTTACAAAGGTTTGTTGATTTGATAATCTACTTCTGCTCGTTCTTCTCTGGACATTGAATTTGGGAGAAGACATTCCAATGTAGTGGAGGTATGTAAACATGCTACTAATCGATCAAGGCATTGCCATGCTGGAAATTTCCGCAGCCATGATGGGACGTACCGAAACGATCCACCCGACATTCCTCTGGGATCATCAGAATCGGGTGCTTATCGATACTGGCTATCCCGGTCAGCTCCCGCTGATTCAGGAGCAGATATCGGACTGCGGCTTTTCCGTTCAGGATGTTAGCAAAATTATTATAACACACCAGGATTTGGATCATATCGGCAGTTTGCCAGCTATTATCCAGCACTGCAAACAAGCCCCGGAAGTGTTCGCCAGCGAAATCGAAAAGCCTTATATCGAAGGAGATACAAGCCTTGTCAAATTATCGCCCGAGGCTATCGCGCAAGCGCTGGCTTCGTTGCCGGATAACGTGCCGCCGGAGTGGAGGAACGCGTTTAAACACACGCTGGAGAACCCGCCCTCAGCACCCGTGAACCGCATGTTGCGCGACGGCGAAGAGCTGCCGTTTGGCGGCGGTATCATCGCGATCCATACGCCGGGCCATACACCCGGCCACACCAGTTTATATCATATACCAAGCAAAACCCTGATTGCAGCGGATGCGCTGAACGTCAGAGAGGGGCAACTGATCGGGCCGGATCCGGCAACTACTTTTGATTTGGCGTTCGCCCGGCTCTCCTTGCAGAAGCTCACTCACTATGATATCCGCAACGTGATCTGTTACCACGGCGGATTATTTACGGACAATCCCAACCAGCGCATTCGTGAATTGGCTTATCCTTAAGCGATTGCCGGTCCACTGTCGATCAAGAAGACTTCACTTCGTTCTTCTGCCGTTAATCCAGCTAATCTCAAGGTACCACGTATACGTGCCGCCGGCCGGCACTTCGGCCGCTGCCTGACGATGCATCGCATGCGAGAGATCATCGAGCAGCCCCGTCGCAGGCTCAAGCGCAAGATGATACTGTCCCTGATAGCCGCCATAGTTCGCCCATATCGCTAGATAAGGCACCTGCTCTTTAGGAAACATCATGCGTAGTCCTTCACCTGCAACCGGATCGTAAATGGAGGCTGTCCCCTCCGGCAGCTCACCAGCAAAATAAAACTTCTCCGCCGATGCTTCAAGCCTGCTGGCGGTACGATTCAAGCGGACATGGGGGTGTTCCTCCCATGGCTGCGGCCATTTCCGAATATCGCCGGATTCTCCCAATCGACCGTTCGCCGAGTACGATACGATGATCTCCCTCAGCTCGTGTGGAACGATAATCTCTGCGCCTTCATCGATTTGAAACAACGGATGCGCAGCCCATAGGAAAGAGAATGGGAACGGACTCGCATTATGAACGGCATAATCGATCCGTAAGGTATCTTCACGGGGGAAGGAGTAGGTTTTGCGCAGCCGATAAGGAATTCGGATTCCCTGCACGCTGCAGTGAAGCTGTTCTTCCTCGCTGTGCGCCTTCCATGGAATGGACCATACCTCGCCATGATCCGGAAGCTCCGTTCCTTCCCATGGATGCGCGGGATACCGGCAGACATTGATCGTTGGAAACATTTCGTCCCAGCCGCTGCCGTCCCGCTTTCCGAAGGAGCTTGCATACCCGTTCTTTTCCAGAACTCCAGCAGGCTGCACCAGCCATTCCCGGCCTGTCATTCGATTGCGAAGCGAGATGACCCTGCTTCCGAGTTCAGGTACCACGACCATCTCCATCACCTCCGTGCGCCCTGTCCAAACCTCATATCCATCCAGCATCCCTTTGCTCCAGATCATCATCGTCATCCCCTCCGTTTAGTCAACGCATCACCCGGAATGCACAAATGCTCAAGGACCGTTCGTAACGGCCCTTGAGAATGAAGTGTAAATCTCTTACACCAACGTCTTGCAAAGCGCCAAATGCAGCGCAGCTCCTTGATGGTGAGACTCCAGCTGCAGCACCTCGCGGAACAGGGTTTCCGCGGACTGCCGGTCACCAAGTCCAAGATGACCGAGCCCCATCATATAGCGGCAATGAATTTCGTTCCTTCGGTCCAGATCTTCATCAAACACCAGGAAGTCCGGAAGCGATACGGCAAAGTAATCAATGCTCTGAGGCTCGAATATATGCTTCTCCCCGTAATCGATCAGCTTGTTAAACCGGCTGCGGGCTTCATTCTCCCGGCCCAGCCTATGCAGCGCGGCCCCTTGATAAAAAATCATGTGCGGCGGCTGATCGTTGTAATACATCGCGCTGGTCGGCTCATCCAGCCCCTCCGAAGCTTTCAGGAAGCACGCCTCCGCCTCTTCGGACAAGCTCAGCCCCTCGTATGCGCAGCCCAAGTAATAATCGATGTTATTCTCCTGCGCTCCCGTCAGCTTCCCTTCATTGATGTTGAGCGGATATTGCTTGGCAGCAAGCAGCTGCTCTACGGCTTCCTCATAGCGACGATCCTGAAGCAGCTGCTTCGCTAGCTCCACGCGGGCCAATACATACTGGGCCGGCACCTTGCCCTCGCCGCCTTCCCAAGGGTGAAAGTTGCGTTTCAGAATCAATCCGAGCGCCTCCTCATAACGATTCAGCGTATTGTGCAGCGTCAAATATTCCAGATATACATCATCCCGCTGCTCGACCAGCTCCAAGTGCTCCTCCATCGCTTTCAAGCGATCAGCCGGAGCATGACCGAGCTTTTTATACAATTGGTCAAGCTCGTAGAAGATCCTGGCATCCGCCGGATTCAGCGAGAAAGCGGTTTGCAGGGATGACAATGCTTTATCGTGGTCCTGCCTCTTGTTATAGTAAGCAAGCGCCAGATTCCGATGCGGCGTAGCGAAGCTGCCATCCAAAGCAACCGAAGCTTCCCAGCTGCTTATGGCCTCCTCGCAGCGCTTCTTGTCGTACAGCAGATTCCCTAAGTAGTACAACGCCTTCGCATCCTGCGGCTGTACGCTGAGCGCCTGCTTTAACGTCACGTAGTCATGCAGGGAATTCGGGAAGCAGTACGAGGGATCGGCCTCCGAAGCCAATCGGTAGCAAGCGGATGCCTCTTCCGCCCGGTTCATCTTCATGAGCGCACTGCCTTGGTAGTAATAAACCATCGGATAGACGGCTGATGCCGTAAGGCGTTCGATGCGCTGCAGCACATCCAAAGCGTCGCCATATTGGCCTGCATCCGCATAGTCCTGAGCTATGGCAATATAATGGTGCGGATTATCGCGCAGGCGCTGGACAAGCGATTCGTAGACATGCCGGCTCTTGTCCTCTTGCTTCAGTTCTTGATATACGGCTGCCAGCTCGTTCATTGCGCCCGCATCCATGGGATCCAGCTTGAGCGTTTCCTCAAGCCATGATGCCGCATCGGCCAAGCGTCCCAGCTTTCTTAAGACGATACTCTTGAGATGCCGCGCCTTATAATTACGGTACTGGGCAGCCAGGGATCGTTCGATCAGCTCGAACGCTTCCTCATATTCCCCCTTCCCGCAGGCAATCTGGGCCAAAGCCAGATATCCCGCCCCTTGCCATGCCCCCGACCAGACCGATTTGTACAGATAAGCGTACGCTTCATCCAAACGGCCCTGCCACTTCAAGGCTTTCCCCAAATGATAGAACGGTTCGCTGTCATAGGGCCGGGCGTTATGTCGGGTCAAGGTTTCGATCGCTTTTCTAAAATAAACCTCACTCTGCGTAAAGCACCCTCTGCGCAGCAGGAGCAAACCATAGGCATTGTTCAGCCTTGCATCTCCCGCATCGCGCCTTAGACCTTCCACATAATAGGCTTCCGGTTCATAGGTTGCGTGCCGGTACTGCTCCAGATGCTGCCCAGCCAAGAACAACGCTTCGGTATTCTTCAGTTCCTCCGGCTTGCCAATCGCCGTAGCCGGGTCCGGCGTTCGCTCTAAGGTACGCGGCTTGGGCTGGTAAGCGACCAGCTCTCTGCCGTCCGCAGCGAGTACCGCGACCCGTACATCTTCCTCCCTCATACCTGAGGCGAGTTCGATCTCGGCCTGGAAGGTGTCGGCCGGCGACAGCTTGACCTTTCGATCCAAGCAGATGCTTCCCGCTCCCGTCACCAGAATGCGAGCCTCTTCGATAACCGAGGTTGCATAAGCATGTACGACGGCCTTAAGACCGTGGACTTCGAGATTTACGGCGGCGTCAATGGACGCATTCTTCACGAGCCCAATGTCTTTATAGGGCATGAAGTACTGCTTGAAGCTTTTCTCCTCATACGGCGCCAGCCAGGTGAAATCGGGCTGGTTATCGGTATACACGCCGGTCATGAGCTCGATGTACGGACCGTCTTCGTCGGTCAGGTTGCGATCCCAGGCCTGGCCGAATTCGCCGTGCCCCCACGTCCACTGTTTTTTGCCGGGAGATATATGTTTATTGGCGACATGCAGAATCCCGGCTTTCAAGCCATGGTCATATCCGCCGACGAAATCGTAATCCGAATGATAAGCCATATAGGAGGTCGGAACGGGAATGTTGCGGTACATGGAAATATCGACGCCCGCCGAATAGTCCTGCTTATAGTACGTGCCGGTTGCGATCGGGAATTTGGACACGTCCCGCTTCCCATGATCGAACACCGCATGAACGTCCGGCGGAAATACGGATTGGGTATGATCGTTGACCGCTACGGCCGGATTCGCCCACCACAGAAAGGTCTGCGGCTCCGAAGTCCGATTGTACATTTGCGCGTGAATTTCAAGATACGCCTTGCCCGGATACAGCGTGAAGCCGGTAGACACCTTCGTGCCGTACATCCGGTCGATCTCGCCGACCCATACCGTCTTGCTGCCGTCCGGGTGATCCGTTAGACTCCACTCCACCTCGCCATAGGTGTTCGGACGGTGATGCTGCGGCCAGTTGAACTCGATTCCCCCGGATATCCATGGACCCGCAAGGCCAACCAAAGCCGGCTTGATCACTTGATTGTGGTATACAAAATCATAGTTGTTGGTTTTATCGATGGCCCGGTAGATCCGACCGCCAATCTGCGGCATGATCTGAATCTGCACGTACTCATTTTCAAGGAAAATGATCCGGTAGGGCTTTAATACTTTCTCATCGTAAATTTTATCGATGACCGGCAGCGGATAGACACGCCCCGAGCTCCCCTGATACACCCGTTTCTCCAAAAACATCGGGTTCAGGTCCGGCTTCCCCACTTCATACGTGGGAATCTCCACGGTCTCTTCCCGTACGCTCACTTGCCGTTGTTTTGTCATGAGTCGTCATCCCTCCATTAGCATCCGCGTTGGCTGCGTTATGTCTCTATCTTATAAGCCGGCCTGCCGAAGAGCCATTGACGATATCATGTTGATGATGGATTATATTCTGATTATTGGGCGCTCCATCCGGTTGACAACAATTCCGTTCCGATTCATAGTAAAGCTATGGATACCATACGAAAACCAGACGGATTCGAGTCCCAGAAAATCATTGTCCTCCCGGATCATATTATGAAAGAGGCTGCCCGTCATCCGCTTGTGGAACCGCTGCACGTAACCGACGTCGGGTACTTTCCGCGTGCGCTGCATCACTACCGGGAACGCCCGGAAGGCAGCGGCGCGTACATCTTAATCTACTGCGTGGAGGGGGAAGGCTGGTACCGGTTGAACGGCGGCAAAACCTATTCTCTGCTCAAAGGGCAGGCGGTTGTCATTCCGCCGGATACGCCGCATGAATATGCTTCATCGGAGTTTCAGCCCTGGAGCATTTACTGGTGGCACATGAAGGGGACGCATGCAGGTTTATTGTTCGAGGGCTTTACCGGCGCAGCCGAACCCGCCATCGTTCCGGTCGACCAGTCAAGGAGCATCGCGGAGCTGTTTCAGGAAAGTTACGAGCTGCTGCAAAAAGGATATACGCTGAACCATATCATCCATGTCTCGCAGCTCGCCGGCCACTTGGCGGCCATCATCCGCCTCGCCCGGCTCCAACCGCAGCGGGGGCAACACCAGCACAACAAGCATGACATGGAACAGACGCTTCGGTTCATGACCGAGCATCTGGAGGGCCATGTGAGCCTGAAGGAGCTGGCGGCCTACGCCAATCTGTCCATACCGCACTTCACCTTCCGGTTCAAGGAAGCGACGGGCTACTCCCCCATCGATTACTATCTGCGGCTCAAAATCCAGCGGGCCTGCCAGCATCTGGACCTGACCGGCGAGAGCGTCAAGGAGATCAGCCACCGTCTCGGCTTCCAGGATCCCTACTACTTCTCGCGGCTGTTCAAAAAAATCATGGGGAAATCCCCTTCCGAATACCGAGATACCCGGAAGGGGTAGTATGCCTTTTCTATGATTTATGTGTAACTAATACAGATTGAGGCTATCGCAGTAGATAAACTACTCATTCGATAGCCTCGGAATGGAACGGCAAAGTATTTCATTAGTTTTTATTTTTAAATGTCTTTTGGCTACCTTTTTTTGCAATAATACATAATCTTTTTGATTCATTTGGGATAAATTCACTTCCCAAATAATCACCAAATACTTCTTCTATTTTTAAATTCCTCTTGTTCATTGCTAACTCAATTTCATCTATTGAATAAGTTCTAATTGAACTAACTCTCTGACTCTTGGTAAAAGAGCGGGTTTTGTCGTAAATTGTTGTTTTGCGAACGAGTCTCATTGTGGTTTCTTCATAGTCTTGTTCACGTAAGATTATATTTTGATCGTTATCCTCCCACTCTTGAGGTCGCAGATTGTTTACGCAACGTTCACGATGAAAAACATCCATAAAAAATCGACCATCCTCCGCAAGAATCCCATTGACGATATCGAATAACTTATAATTTTCTTCGTCATTGTTCATATATCCAAAGGAATTGAACAGATTTACCACAAGATTAGCATGAATATTTCTAACATTCCTATAATCAGATCTTATCCATTCAACTTTTGCATTCCGAGCACTCGCGCTACTCTTGGCATACTCAAGCAGCGGCTCTGATAAATCAATACCTATTGTGCGAAATCCTTTTAATGCGAATTCGATTGCATGCCTTCCATAACCACAGCATAAATCCACAATTATATCTTCCCGCCTTAACGATATATTTCTTAATATAAAGTTTATTTCGTTATACGTTTTTGTATCGTGATTTTTTTTGTATGTTTTTATATAGTCCAGTGAATCGTAGTTGGATTCCCACCATTCCATAATTAATTTCACTCTCCTTACACGACATACCGATCTATACTCTGATTTCAATTGCATTTTGGATCAAATAATTTTTTATATCTTTTACGGTATATTCATTGTAATGGAGAAGGGAAGCAATTAGGGCAGCATCAGCCCGATTGTCTTCTAGAACATCCTTTATGTGTTCCAACCTTCCTGCACCTCCTGATGCAATCACAGGTATATTTACTGATTTCGATAATTGCTCCATTAGTTCCAAGTCATAGCCTTCTTTAGTTCCATCTCGATCAATACAGGTACATATTATCTCTCCAGCTCCCAACATTTCAGCCTGTTGAGCCCATTCAAGGGCATCTAAACCCGTTTTGGTATGTGCTGAATGTGTATAGACTTCCCAACGTTCTGTTTTACCGGTCTTATCTTTTATAGGCATGGCATCTAGCCCGAGAACTATGCACTGATTACCAAAAATTTCCGCAGCTTCTCTTAGCAGTTCAGGCCTTTGAACAGCCGCTGAATTAATGCCCACCTTGTCTGCACCATATCTGAGCACTTTTTTCACATCTGCGACAGAACGAACTCCACCGATCACTGAAAAAGGGATGAAAATTTCTTCGGCTACATTTTGAATCCATTGATATTTGATTTCTTCATTATGAAGAGTAGCAGAAGTATCTAAATATATTATTTCATCAGCACCATCGTCTGCATACTTCTTTCCGAGCTTAGCCGGATCACCAATAATAGTTGGATTGCGAAATTGAACATACTTCACGGCTTTGTCGTTCAACACGTCAATAGCTGGAATAATCCTTTTAGTTAGCATACATGTCCTCCTTAAGTTCCTTTGGTTGAGTTGACAATGCGTCCGAAACTTTCTGAATTCCATTGATGTACATGTTAACGGTCTTGAAGTCAGTAGATTGCATAAAAGAGGGCAGACTCAATAAATGCGTATAGAAACTTTCACATCCTACGTAGGGGCCAAGTACTCTTGGTTTCCAAGTATCCTTCGCAAAAGAAAGGCCTATGTCATCTTGAAGAAATATTCCCATCCGATCCAATGGCGGTACACTTGGTTTATGTATTTCTATGCCTTCGCACGACAATATTTGGATATATTCTTCAACAGTTATGGGTATACCTTCACGAAATAATTTGTTTTCTTCAAATCTGGGCCGATATCCAAAAAATCCTCCCATGGTTACTCCTTTTCTAACGGTGGGCGGATGCATCCCATTGCACCCTTTAATTGCATCAGAGAGCATATCGGTCAATTGTTTTCGAATCATGATTTTATGATCCAACACTAAAAACTCATGCTTGGCAATGACTGCAGCAAGTGGATGAATCCGATATTTAAGCCCATATCCCGTTTCGGCAAAATTCTTAAGTTGTTCACTATGTACTTCCTTTATGGACCTACCTCTATAATGCCCTACTAAGCAAGCTCGTTCATATAAGTGTCTACTATTTGTTAATAAAAATCCTCCTTCACCTGCCGGTACCGTTTTAGTCGCCTGCATACTAAAAATAGATATGTCGCCGAATCCACCCACCTTTTGTCCTTGATAAGTGGAACCATAGGCATGGGAGCAATCTTCTATTAATTTTATTCGATGCTGAATGCAGATATCCCTTATTTCATTCATCTCTGCAGGATGCCCAAACATATGAGTAATGACTATGCAACTAGTTTTGTCCGTGATTGCCTCTTTGATCGCATCGGGATCGATATTCCCGGTATCGTTGTGAACATCAACCAGTACTGGAGATAATCCACAATGAACGGCTGGAGTAATACTTGCATGAAATGTCGAAACCGGCGCTATGACTTCAGAACCTTTTGGAAGATCGAGTGCTACGTAGGCGGAATGAAGCGCATTACTACCAGAATTCGTTGTCAGCACATAATCGCAACTGAAATACTCTTTAATCATTTGTTCAAGCTCTGCAATAATTCCCGATCCATCGGCGATTGATAGGGGCTTGCCTTGTACTAAATAATCATAAACTTCAGTAATGCATTCTTTGCTTAAATTCGGCCATCGGTGATGCGGCTGCGGAACATTTACTGCTGGAATGCCGCCATCAATAGCTAATAGACTCACCATGATCCCTCCTTTGATCTATTCTGGCAATCCTAATATTCCTGTAAGATAGGCTTTGCCCATCACAGGAGAAAAACCTAACTCCTGCACTTTTCTGAATTGAGTCCAATTTGTAATGTTTCCTCCATACCAATAGTTAAAATTGTTACATTGGTGCATTACCGTTTCCAACAGCCGAAAATTAACGGAGCGGTTATTTAATGAAGCCTGTGCATCCACGATTTGAATTTGAGCGCGAGGGGTCAAGGTTTCATTTAAGCGGTGAATGGTCTTCTGCCAGGCTACATG
Organism: Priestia sp. BR_2; assembly: GCF_041954005.1. Classification (NCBI taxonomy): domain Bacteria; kingdom Bacillati; phylum Bacillota; class Bacilli; order Caryophanales; family Bacillaceae; genus Priestia; species Priestia sp. BR_2. The sequence continues at coordinate 168,724 of NZ_JAVFHM010000328.1, forward strand.
AATAGATTGTGTAAAACCTTTTACAAGCAATGCATCACCGAACAGGTCGATTGAATAAATAATCTGATCGGCATCGAAGTGACGGTTAATATCTTGGATAAATCCCATATCTATTTCGCTATCCTTAAATAAAGCTGAGCTAATAATGACATACTTGGCTCCTATTTCTAAGTGTTTATCAATTTGATCTATAGAGGAAATACCGCCACCTACCCCGAAATAATTCGGAGTATTCCGGACGACGCTACTAATAACGGGGCTGAAACTCGACAGGGTAGACTTCGAAGCGTCAAGATCGATCAAACATGCCGGTATTTGCAATCGGATTAATTTATCCGTAAAGTATTCTAAATCCTCAGTGCTTCTAGATATCACCCTTGAATTCGCTACGTCTACGTTAAGCCTCCAACTGCTTGCCCCATCTTCACTTGGTAAGAGCTTAATTGTTATCACCTTCTTTTAATATTTCTTCTCAGGCATGCTCTTCTCTAGCCAAAAGGATAGAGCGAAATCCAACTCTTTGCACATCATTGAAACCGTATAATCCTTCCAAATACCAAAATCAATTGCATTATGTAAATTAGCGCACATTTGCAAGGCCAAATGAGGCAATCTGTTCATATAATCAATACTTTTTTCATATTGCTCCCAGTGATCATTGCTTATCAAGCCAAGCATTTCAGCTTGTTTAGAGTGATGAAAGTATGTCCTCAAACTAGGAAAATCAACAATATCGGCTATGGTAGAACTGCATTTAACATGTTTAAAATATGACCAGGAAGATTCCACACTCCTGCAAAAAGGAAGGCCTCCATATGAATCTATAAGTTTTCGGCATGTAGACAAAGTATCTGCCCTAGCAAAATTATCATCTACGACTAAAATATTCTGCTCCCTTATGGAGAGTTTAAATTTTTCTCTGAAGATCACAGGCATAATTCTTTCAATCAATATTCCCCCGCAATGGTCAGTGTAGTGAATTCCCCCTTGGTCATGATACCCCACCTTTGCATAGAAAACTTTTTTTGCGTCGTTTGGAAAAAAAACCAAGTCATACGCCGACCAATAAACTCCTAAACTTAAAGCACCATAGAGAGGAAATAATAAACTTTGGATCTTGAATTCATCAATGACGTGATTTCTTAAGAACAAAATTTCATCAATAATCTTAACTTTATTATCAATCTCCCTAAAAGTCCTGAAATGATTGGATTTTACCGAAAAGCTGTTTAGAATCCAGGCGATCCATTGCCAGTCTATTAGATTCGCGGACGGTTCCAAACCATACAGAAGTTCTATGTGGACCCTAGCGATATTCGTAGTGGTCTCTATCAATGAAGTTAGTATCGTCACTAAATTTCCACTATAGTGGTCCGTTGTACAATAATCCCATAGAAAGTTAATTAACCCCATAGTTAAATTCGTTAGATTTTCATACAAGGCACATGCAACCATCTTGTCTTCTGCTAATATAAGCGGACTCCTACATGCTTCGATTAATGAATCTGATGATAGAATGGCCTTATCTAAAGCGAAATACCGATACCCCTTACTATAAGAGAGATTATCTCTAGTAGGTATGAACTTTCTAACTCCTTCAAAGACTGGATAGCATTGCTCTTTATAGAACACAGAGTTGTGAAAACGAAAGACTCCCAGTTGATCTGTTGCATTTGCTAAACTGAATAGTGGAAGAGTTTCTAAACGAGGTGGTTCGGATACAATCTTTTCTATCAACAAATCACCTTCTTTTCAGCAGGTCAATAATATGGAAATCGTTTGCCTAGTCATGCATAGTGGTGTGACCATGAAGATAATCAAATAAAACATCAACAATCTCTTCGGTATTGGAACCTCCTGTTATTTTTATCATTCGAACCGAATTTAATTGATCCAAAAATAGCCCCAATCGTGTTTCAAAGTCTTCTCTTGACGTTTTCGGCAACCCCATCCAATTTGGGTAAAAGGGCAACTCATTCAGTATGTTCCTCTTAATGATGTCTTGAGCCTCCATACTTGAAACTGTCGTAAGTGTAACTTCTTTTAAATGTGACGAAAGTTGTGGAAAAACGAGATACTTAAGATTTACACTAGATTCTATATTACTGTTGCAAATCGTAGCTACTTCCATAGGCGTTAACCATAGTTTATGTGGCCAAGACCATACTTCCTCCGTTTTTTTGTCTTTCAAGTCAGCAAAAGCCCCGCCCTTATTTTCAATGATGTTCTGATCAAGTAACCAATAGGCAGTACCTCCAGCCCTGTTGTGCAAGTCAGGCCTTGCCTGATTTTCAAAATCCTTGAGATGGTTCAAAGCACCTGGACCTATTCCAAGCACTGTTGGCCAAGCATGCAGAACAATCCGGTTATTCAATGGATTGGCCAAAGCTCGATCATTTCCCAAAAAACCACCATGGCGCCCTGTTCTTAACAAGGATGCGCACAATAGAGTTGTTTTGCCTGCTCCACTATCTCCAATAAATGCGATGCCAAGACCGCCGTAAGAAAAAGATGAACAATGCAATGGCACCATACCAGCCATTAATGATTCGCTTGTCATCACTTGTCTGATACTCTTGTATGTGTCAACGAAAAGTCGGGATTCTTCATGATTCAGCAGATAAACCCGTTTTTGATCTATGTTTATGAACAGCGTAGTGTTTGTTCTTTTGTTCCAAATCCCTGTCCAAGGTCCTTCTTGGATTTCTTCGCCTTCATCGTCGTATTCCAATGATGTTCTTCTTGCGGAAGTGAAAAGGGTGTCAGGTTCTTCGTGAAAAACGGTCAATGCGTAGATTTTCCAACCGGAATCATTCGATAGTTTTGATATTTCATAATGCAAGTAGGCCTTAGTATGTAAATTCACATTGAAGGAATCCGTTAGCAACGATAAATATATATTTGATTGCTCAAACTCCAACATGTAAATCGAATGATTAATTTTTCGCTCAAGTTCATTAATATAATTGTTTATTTTCATATTCAAACCCTCACCATCACCTAATGATTAAAAGCTACGTAAGATCCTTAGCCTCCAGCACCTTGATATCGATCCACCCCTTTCATCCATAGCTTGTAAGACAAGTAAAAGACTAGTGGACCAATTATCAGAGGTAATATTGCAAAAATAAAATTATTATATTTGTCATTTATATTGAGCAAATGAATACTCGGATAATAATTAATCATGGCCAACGGAATAATCCATGTCAGGACAATCTGAAGGAAAATTCCATATATTGAAATCGGATACGAGATAAACTCCTTAATCTTGAAATAAATAGAGAATACATACCCGACACGCAATAAAACAAAGGACAGAGCTCCGATAAAAACAAATACTGCTGCTTGAAGAAACGAGCCGCTGATCAATACGAGAAATAAGTACATGACTTTATGAAGGGTCCACTCTACCCCAATCTTCGTAATAGACCATATGAGAACACTTAAAGATATAAAAATATGTGCGATATATCCTATGTTAAACAAGTTAGCAAGATAGCACATAAACGGAGACAAAGGTTTCGTGATATACTTGTCGAAATCTCCTCTAATAATAATTTGTTCCAGGCTCACCATGGGGGAGTATGTAAATGAAGCGCCTATGGCATACGTTAATAAATTCAAGCTGTATAAAAATGCAATTTCACTCCACCCCCAACCGTTAATAACTTGAAATTTTTGCAATAAAAGCCATATGACGAGATAATTGGCCGCATATCCGATAATTTGTCCCACAGCTCCAATTAAAAAGGCTCCTCGGTATTCCATCTGGGACCTAACAATCATTTTGATGTAAGAAATAAATAAGCTTATACTCATTGAACTCCACCTTTAGTTAGGCTTACCCGCCTTGTATAACTAATCTCCTAACAGCTCTCCACCAGAGAAATCTGGAAAGTAACATCAATATTAAAACCCACACTCCCCCTTTCAATAATAGAAAAATGATTTCATTAGAACTCATTTTATTCATGTAAATGGCAGCAGGTACAAACCCTAAAAACTGGAAAGGCAAGACTTCAGCGAGGCTTCTCCATCCATCTGTAAAGAACCACAATGGCAGATACGATCCCGAAAAAACCGTGATTAATGCTGAGATCATCCAATCCAATGCGAACGTCGTTAAAAACCAAAAAGAAATTAAAGCAATCAAATAGCCGATCAAAAACGAAATGATCAAGGCCAGAATTAAACTGACAATAAAAGCTGTGAATGTATAGAGATCCGCTGGTAAACTAAATCCAAAAATCACCGAAGCGATAATGACAGTTGGAATGACCGTGCAGATAATCCGGAAAATAATATTTCCCAATTGATCAAAAAATAACAATATCGGATAACTAAGTGGCTTTACTAAATCCATCGTGATATCACCGGTCTTTAATCTTTCATCTACTACACCGACAACCCGATTCATTAATAACATAGCTATCGATACATTAATCAGGGAATACGTAATCATCGTTTGAAAATCGATTCCGTTTAACGATCCTTCGCGAAGCAATGCTCTCCAAATCGATATTTGAATAAGTAACACAATGAAATTCCCAAAAATTCTTAAATATACTTCTGAACGGTAGGCCGTATTTCTCAAAAATGCTTTATAAGCGATCGCAGAGTAAATTTTAAACATGGTCAGTTCACGCTTACACTTTCAAGTGTTTGGTTGTGTTTATACTCAAGCGCATTCAGCCCCTCATAATACAATCTAATAACATCTTCAATGTCAGATTCTTGCAGGCTAAAGTCACGAATTGGATAAATTTTGGATATTCCCTGAACGAATTCGATGGCTGAATCCATACCTTTATTGATTTTGAATTTTTTTCTCATCCCTTGATCTTCAATCAAAAAAGCATTCTCGGCTAAGACGTGAGTTCCAGGGTCCGATTCAAAATCGATCGTTAAAATCTTCTCCATGCTTAACGCAGTTTTCAAATATTCCACGGTACCATCGAAAATAAGCGCACCTTTATTCACGATCAACATCCGATTGCAGATCTGTTCTATATCTTTTAAATCATGGGATGTTAACAAAATCGTTACATTCCTCTCACGATTTATTTGATTTATAAATGCTCTAATTTTCTCCTTAGCCAAAACATCTAATCCAATTGTCGGTTCATCTAGAAAAAGGATATCGGGGTTGTGAAGGAGTGCAAGAGCAATTTCGGCTCTCATTCGTTGGCCAAGGCTTAGTTGCCGAACCGGCTGCGTGATATAATCTTCCAAACCAAGTTGCTCTAAAAAAGAATTCATATTCTTTTTGTAATCTTGTTCAGAAATCTTATAGATCCGTTTGTGGAGTTCAAATGAATCGATAACAGGCAAATCCCACCAAAGTTGGCTTCTTTGACCGAATACGATTCCAATTCTTTTGGCTAATTCCTTGCGGTTTTTGTGAGGAGTCAAACCATTCACTGTAACGAAGCCAGACGTAGGAACCAAGATACCCGTCAACATCTTTATCATGGTTGATTTTCCTGCCCCATTTGGTCCTAAATACCCGACGGCTTCTCCTTGGCCTATCGAAAAAGTTATCTTTTCTACCGCCTTTATCAAGGTATAGTCATTTATGAATAATTTTCTGATTGAGCCTATTATTCCCTTAGCATGGTTCGTTTTTTTATATCGCTTTGATATTTCGCATACCTGTATCATCAGCGCACTCCCTATCATTTGGTAACTGTAAAATAAGTGGGGACAACCAAAAGTTTTTATCCGCATATCCGTCGGAGCTGATGGAATAATATATTTCGCCATAAATTCTTTTTCTGACAATTAATTTATATGCTAATAAACCATCTTTAGAGAATTTTACGACCGGACGAGGAATTAGAATCCTGACTTCAGAATTTTGCGACAGGCTGAACTCGACAATTCCTTCAGCATGATTCGTTGCCGTTATACTCCCCTCTTTTTTCATAAACGAGATGGTTTGCAGGTCCAATATATCGCTATCAATTTGTGTATCTATCAAGTTCAAGATCACTTCCCAATCAAAAGAGGAGTCTTTGATTTCATCCGGTAAAAAAAGATTGAAAATCAAATACTCGTCGTCAAGAACTGGTAAGTACTCAAGATTATAATCATCTTTTCCGTCCGAAACCCTCAACTTCAGATTAGCCCTTTGAAGAACATCACCTGCATAACCCAACCGATGAATTTCAGAAGACGTACTATTCAAATAACATTGAGTTTTAATTTTTCTGAAAATTTCGGATTGGCGTTCTTCAGTACTTTGAAAGAATCGTTCTGTTAGCGGCTTATCCCAATGAACAGTAAAAGTGTTCTCTCCTCCATTCTCATTATTTTTATCAGGCTTTATTTTAGGTAAAGCCATCTCAAAAAGTTCTTGTAAACTATCAAACACACTATTCATAATATCTATGATTCCATATGTACAAGCCTCTTGAGTTACTTCTTGCCAATCAATACGATCTTCAAATTTCTTGATGAATAATCCAATCTCTAAGTATTTATTCAATCTGGGTCCGCGATAATACCATCCCGCGTCGGTATGAACGCTCTCCACGAGATATAACAAAGTGTGCACTAAATCCAGCGTGTGGACTTCAATACCTTCGATCCAAACATCTTCTTCATTTCTCAAAAATTGCTCCATTCTTTCTGGAGAAATCGTTTCATGTATGCAACGCTGTACCTCAATGATTAACATCTTCGATTCGACCATTTTAATGTAACTAAAATATTCGTGGGAATCCGCTGTTTTTAAAATAGGGTACGGAAGAACCTCAAAGTCATTATAGTCCACAGAGTAAACATCACTTTTCCCACAAGCTGGAACGAACCCCTGCTCTTTCAGCGTCTGGTCAACTTGATAGAGATTCTTTTCATCAATGAGAATATCGATATCGTGCGAGGTTCGTATAAATGGATCATCGTAGAGGATTTGAGACAGCACTACTCCTTTCAGTACGAACATGCTTCTGCCTTTGTCTGCAGCAGTTAAGCCCTTTAATTCCTGAAACATTAATTTATTTTTGTAACGGATGTACTGGGATCTTTCCATAAATCGGTCTGAATAAGGGGCCGGTATTACTTCGTGCATTACCCGGTAAACTATTGGGAGAATTTTTTGATGAGAGGCCAGTGAATAAAAAGCATTCCAATCTATGCCTGTTAAATGAGGATCTTCACCTAAGAAGATACTTGTATCGCCTTCCAAAATCTTCTTAGTTACTTTCAATATTAATCTTTTTTCATAATTTAAATTCATCCAATTATCACCTCACCGACATTTTCCTTTATACGGAAAAATATTGTAAAAATAGAGTAATTTATTCAATCATATACTTTGATGTGAAATAATTATATATTATAAATCAACGAAAAATTATACTTTCCCCTCTAGTTCGAGCAGGCTGATAGGCTAATCCCAGGACGATAATCCACATTTCGTCCCTCCTTTATGTCCGTGATGTCATCTAATATCATTCATAACATTGACGTTAACGTGGAAGTCAACGGCAAAAAACGCCGCATTGTCTATCAGACAACACGGCGTGCTTCGTTCCGGGGTACATATATAATCTATTGTTGGATCTGAATCCGATACACCAAGCTGTCAAAATCCCCGCGCAGCGGCAGCTCGATCCCGATGTTCATGAGCGCCCTGCCGCTCCATGTACCGGCCACCCCCTCAATGGCATACGATTGATCGGCTTGCAGCCCGGTCAGCCGCAGTCTCGGCAGCGGCTCGCCCAGCTTCTGGCTGTGCAGGAACGCAAACAGCACGTTGTCGCTGCCGTCTTCGCTGCCGTACTGCACGGCCGTTACGCCTTTATGCCGAAGCGAGTCTAGGCGATACTGACTGCCGAACTGAACCAGATGGCGAATGGATTTATACTGCTCCACATATTCGGCCGATTCCGCAATCCGCTCATCGCTCCACTCATTCAGGTTGGAGCCGATGCCGAGCGTTCCCATCATGGCGCTGTGGAAGCGGTATTTCAGGGATACCTGTCTGCGATTCATCCCTGTCGGCGACTCCGTCACCCAGCAGGTCATCATCCGCGGAGCATACGTGTACGAGAAGCCCTCCTGAATGCTGAGGCGGTCAAAGGCATCGGTGTTATCGCTCGGCCAGGATTGGTCGGCATACCGGAAGATGCCAAGGTCGATGCGCGCTCCGCCGCCGGCGCAGGTTTCAAACGCCACATGCGGGAATTTGCGCCGCAGCTCCACCCAAATCTCGTACAGGCTCTGAACATGGCGAATCCAGATCTCCTTCTGGCGGTGAAGCGGATGGTCCTTCATGCCGGGTTCAGTTACGGTTCGATTCATGTCCCATTTAATGAACTTGATGTCATGCTTCTCCAGCAGGTCCGTCATAAACTGCAAAATGTAAGCCTTAACCTCCGGCTTCGAAATGTTCAGCAGCAGCTGATTGCGAAGCTCCGAGCGCTCCCGCGTCTCGAAATGGTACACCCAATCCGGGTGCTCCCGGTACAGGTCGCTGTCCGGATTGACGGCCTCCGGCTCCACCCAGATGCCGAAATCCATGCCGAGCTCATGCACCTTGTCAATCAGCTCGCCGAGACCGTTCCGGAACTTCTTCCGGTTCACGAACCAATCGCCAAGCCCGGCGCGATCATGGTTGCGCCCGCCGAACCACCCGTCGTCCACGACGAACAATTCCACGCCCAAACGCGCGGCTCTTTCGGCCAAAGACATTTGATCCTTGGCATTGACATCGAAGTACGTTGCTTCCCAGGAGTTATACAAGACCGGTCTCGTTTCGCGGCCCGGCAGGACATCCGAATACTGATAGCGGTGCAGCCGCCGGCTCATCCCGCCAAAGCCGCCGCTGCTGTATCCCCCGACGAAGCCGGGCGTATCGAAGGCTTCTCCCGCTCCCAGCACCCACTCGCTGTCGAAATCATTGATGCCTCCGGTCACCCGAACATGATCGAAGACCGTCCGCTCGGCCGTAATCTTCCAGTTCCCGCTCCAGGCCAGCGCCCCGAACCAGACCTGCCCCGCCGACTCCGTGGCATGTCCGTCATCCATCGCAAACCACGGGTTGGCATGGCTGTCCGTAAAACCCCTGCGGGATTCCAGCACCTTCTTTCCTTCGGTGAGGAAGGTGCTGCGCAGCTGAAATTCGCCGGACCATTTTCCCGTCACGTGCGTGAGGCGGTAATCCGCCAGATAGGGGATGACCCATGCCGCGGATTGCGCGTTCTCCAGCACGATATCCGCCTCGCCGCGGTTGACGATCCGGGCCGAACGTTCGATCAGGTCGCACTCGGGAATCGCCCGGTAGGACAGCTCCACTTCAAGCGGGTACGCTTCGTCCTTCATAACGATGATCAGCGTCTCCCTGCCTTCCGTCTGCAGCGTGCGGTGCCCTGCATAACGAACCGCCAAATCGCGGACGCCATCCGGCATGCGGACCTTCAGGCTGGGCTCGCTGTATTTGACTCCGCCCCAGAAGCTGTATTCCTCCACCTCCGAATGGACTTCCGCGTCAAACGAGCTGTGCGATCTCGGCCGCAGCAGCGGCGCCGCGTCTTCGATCGCGATGGACTCTCCCCAGTATAGATGCTGCAGGTTGCCGCTGTCGTTGATGCCGAACAGATAGGAGCTGTTATCGGTTTGTATCGCAAACACGCGAAACTGTTCTTGGTATTGAATGGTCACAGAAAATCATCCTTCCGATTCGTGTTGATTTTGATTTTGATTTTGCCTGAGCAAAGAAAAACAGAGAGCCAAAAGACGAAGCATCTTTTGACTCCCCTTGGCCAGATTATTTGCCCCACAGCTCTTGACGTTTGTTGAAGTTGTCCGTATAAATCTTCTCCAGCTTGGCCAGGCCAGCCGCCTCGATCTCGGCCATCATCTGGTTATAGGATTCCACCACTTGGTCCTCGGACGGCGACAGGGCCATCTTCAGGAAATATTTATTGATGGTGTCGTTCACCTTCGTTTCCATAATGGCTTCCGGCGTTCCGCCAGCAGGACCCAGGTTATCGTACGGCGCCGTATCAAACGACGTATCGGCCAGGTTCTTGATCGCCAGATCCGTGACCGGGTCGGTCTGGTAACGGCCCATCAGGTCATACGGGGTTCCGTCCTCGCCGGGACCGTTCTTGATCATCCAGGTCCACTTGCGAATGCCCGTCGTACGGGAAGCTTCGTCCCAATTCTTCTTGAAAGCGTCCAGCACTTCTTGTCTTGGCACATGCTTGCCGTCCTTCATGTCCCAATGCTCGCCCTCTACTCCCCACATCAGCAGATACTGGCCTTCCTCGCTGGCCAGGAAATCCAGCAGCTTCATCGTCCGGACCGGATCCTTGTTGGAGCGGCTGATGGCGACGCCGTCCCAGCCCAGGGAGCTCTTCGGACCGTAAGTGGCCTCTTCCGGCTTCACGCCCGGAGCCAGCACTTTATATTGGTAGAACTGACGCTCTTCCTCCGTGGCCTTATCGGCTGCCTCGGTTTTGAGCAGCGCATTCGCATTGCCTACATTCCAGAGCGCTTCCGCCGTGGCAAATACGTTGCCGTTGCCGAGCTTCTGTTCGAACTGCTTGGTCTTCATCGTTGCCCATTCTTTATCGAGCAGGCCTTTGCGGTAAAGGGAATTCAGATATTTGACCATTTCGAGATAGCGCGGATCGCGGACGTCCTTCTTCAGCTCTCCGTTCGTTTCATAATACGGCATCATGCCGTACATGCCCTTGAAGCTGCCGGTCACCGCTCCGACATTCTCGCCGTTGAGCGTCATCGGAATGCTTTCTTTTCCATCGATGGTTGGATATTTCTCCTTGAACTTAACCAACAGCTCCTCGAATTCCTCCGCGGTAAACGGCTCGCCGTTGTTCACCTTATCGCCGACGCCCAGCTCCTTCATGATGTCCATGCGCATCATGAATCCGAATACCGGGTACTGCTCCAAGCCGTACCAGTTGGAGAAATAATAATTGTTGCCGTCCTCGCTTCGCGTTTTGGCGAGCGTATCGCCGTACATTTTTTGGATATTCGGTCCGTGCTCTTCAATCAGGTCATTCAGCGGGATCACCGCGCCCGAGGTAATATACTTGTTCATGATATCGCTTCCACGGCTCATCAAAATAACGTCCGGAAGATCGCCGCTGGCCAGCATCAGATTCAGCTTCTCAACCGGATTGCCCGTAGGCTGCTGGATCTCGACGGTCACGCCTGTTTTTTCCGTAATCACTTTAGCGACCGGATTGGTAAAGGCATCCCCCGTGTTTTGGTCAAACCAGGTTAACGTGATCGGCGCGCTGCTGTCCGCATTCGTACCGCTGTCTCCGCCCGGTGCCGCCTTCTGGTTGCCTCCGCAAGCCGAAAGCGTTGTCATAACGAGCGCTGCTGCCAGCATCAATTTTAATTTCTTCATTCCCTGAACCCCTTTCTAAGGTCGTCATATTCATGTGCTCGAATATATCTATCATTGTAAAAATCGGGAGTTCATTGATCTATAACGCAATCTTACAATCCATGATGCAAAATGTCTTTCATTCAGGGTAACGCCTGCTGCGGGTCCCGTTCGTTTGCAGGATGCCTATCGGAGATTACAGGTATCCGAATGGTCACCGCGGTTCCGATGCCTAGCCGGCTGAAGATGCTGACGCCATATTCTTCCCCGTAAGTCAGTTTGATCCGGTCATTCACGTTTTTCACGCCATATCCAGACAGATTATCCGATTTGCTCAGCGCGCGATCGAGCTGTTCGGGGGTCATTCCGATGCCGTCGTCGATGACCTGGAGCAAGATGTCGTCTCCCTCCTGCCTGAGCTTCACGTTAATGTTGATTCCCGATTCGTCCCCAATGGCATGATTGATGCAGTTCTCGATGAACGGCTGCAGAATCAGCTTGATCGTTGTGTTCCCGAACAGCTGCTCATCCAGGTCGTAATGCATATGAAGCTTGTCCCGGAACCGAATCTTCTGGATCGCGACATAATTCTTCACCAGATTGATTTCCTGCTCCAGCAGAATGATGCGCTTTCCTTTATTCAGCGAAACTCGGTAATACTTGGCCAAATAATTGACCATCTGGTACACCTGCATAGCCCCTTCTTTGATCGCCAGGGAAGAGATCGAGGACAAGGTGTTGTATAGAAAATGGGGGTTGATCTGGGCCTGGAGCGTATTCAGCTCCGACTCCTTCCTTGCGATTTCCTTCACGTATACGTCATGGATCAGGGACTGTATCGTCGAGGCCATCTTATTGAACGCAAAAGACACCTGACCGATCTCGTCATGCCCCATCGGCTTAATCGACAGCCGGAAATCTCCGCGCTCCACCTTCCGGATCTGCTGCAGCAGCACCTCGATCCGCTTGGTCATGACCTTGGTCGTAAAATAGAGCAGCAGGATGGCAATGCCAATCGCCAGTACGGAGAACCAGATAACGTTCCTGGTCGCCTGATTCGCATTGGCCAGCAGCTCGTCGTAGGGCACGGTGATGACCGTGGACCAGCCGTTGCTGAGCTTTTTATGCGTGAAAAAGCGCTCCTGGCCGTTAATCTTCATATCGAATGAGCCCGCATCCCGGGTCATCCGCTCCTGAATCGGAAACACGTCGAACAGCTGGTTCGATGGGAGGTTCTGATCCCCCGTGCTGATCACGCCGCCAAACTCGTCGATAATATAGACGCTTTTGTTGTCGTTCTCCATTTTGATTAGGGAGTAGAATTCGTTCGCGTTAATGTCCATGGTCAATATCCCGTACGGATGCTGCAGGCTGAAATAACTTAACGAACGGGCAATGGTGATATGTGCATCATCGGCCTTGAAATTCCCGGAATGGAAGTACACCGTATTGCCGGCGGCATCCAGCACCTGCTCCTCCATCGCCCGGGGCAGCTCTTCCGTATATTTGACGTATTGGCCGTCGGAATAGAGGGTATGGTTCCCCGTATAAATCGTGATGCCCAAAATGTTGGCATTCAGGGTCATCAGGGACGGCAGCGTCCGGTTGATATATTGGAAGGCATCCAGATAATAGTACGCCTGCTCATAATCGGTAGAGAGATAATTGCGGAGCTGGGCATCCATGTAGAGGATGTTCGACAGCTGATTGTAATACTCCAGCCGCTTCTCCACGTTGGTGTTAATCTGTGCCAGCGATCCGCCCAAGGCCGTATAGGTATGCTCCGTAATCGTGCTGCGGGTCGAAGAATACGAATAATAGATCAGCAGCGAGAACGGAAGGATGATCACGATCAGAAAGATGAAAAAGAACTTGTGCCGGAGCCGCCAATTGGTGTATGCGCGTAAGTGCGCGAACGGGAAAGCCCCTGCCAGCCGGCTCCACGGGCCGGACGGGCTAGATGTTTTTGCGGTATTCATTCGGCGTAACTCCTTGGCTTTTTAAGAATAAGGAAATGAAGTAGGATGTGCTCTCATAACCGACCCTTTGGGCGATGTCCTGCACTTTGAGCGAATCGTCGGCCAGCAGCTCCTTGGCTTTGTTCAGCCGGATTCTCGTTAGGTAATCATGGATCGTCATGCCGGTTTTCTCCTTAAAGATGGAACGAAGGTAGTTGGGAGACAGATACACCTGATCGGACAAGCTGTTGATCGTGATGGCCTGGTGATAGGTCTGGTCGATCGTCGTGCGCACCTGATGCACCAGCCTTGCATTTTTGTCCATGAACCGGTGTTCCAGCGTCCGAATCGCATGCCCGGCAAAATCCATGATGATTGCTTCGATTTCAATAATGGTTCGGCACTGATAGATGGCATGGTAAAGCTCCGCACGTTTGTGGCTCTCCGTGATCGGTTCGTGAATCCCCTCCAGCAGAGACTCCACCAGTCCGATGGCAAAGTCGCACACTTCGGTTTTTCGGATTCGCAGCATGACCAGCCGGTTGAAGTAATCCCGCAGCTTCTGCGCGGCCTGCTCGGACGCCAACTGATGAATATCCTCGAAATAGGCCGTTTCTTGGAAAGGAGGAATTTGCCGGCTCTCCAGCTGCCGCAACACGTCCTTGGCATAGATGACTCTCCCGTTGCCGACGTAAAACATCTCCTCCAGCATCTGCCGCGTCTCCCGGTATATATCCTGGATGCGGGACAGCTCCTCCGGCTCCTCGTTCACGGCTGCAGTCATCGTAAAGCCCAGCGTATTCTGCATCTGCTTCAGCAGATCCTCCCACGTAAAGCGGCTCAGATGGCTGGCGGCATCCATGAAGATGCCCAGCTCGCCTTCCCGGCAGACGACCAGATCCGCCTCGAGTTTCTTGTCCGCAAGCCACTCCTCCATAAACGTCTGCAGGCGCGCCATGCCATCCTCGAGGGACGGTCCCGGCTGTGCAGCGTGCGGAGCATCGATGCCGAGCAGCGTAAGGGTATACGTTCTCGGCTCCGTATGGCGGGACAGCTTATGGTAGCTGGCAGCGAGGTTTCGGAGTCGCTCCTCGTTCTGCTCGAATATCATCTCTCGTACAATATTGGATTTGGTCACGCGAATGGAGCGGTTCTTCATCCGCACTTCCTCGCAGCGCCGCTTGACTTTATCGATAACGCTTACAATTTCGCTCAGATCCAGCGGCTTCAATAAATAGCCGACGGCTCCCACGTTTAAGGCCGACTTCACATAATTGAATTCATCGTGTCCGGTCAGGAAGACGAACTGAATCCAGTCGAATAACTCACTCACCCGTTTCGCCATATCAAGCCCGTTCATGACGGGCATCTGGACGTCCGTCAGTACGATATCGGGCTGAATCACCTCGATCTTCTCCAGGGCATCCCTGCCGTTCAGGGCTGTTCCGGCTACATATATCCCCATCTCTTCCCAACGAATATAATCTCGGATCATCTCAAGCTCCAGCTCTTCGTCATCTACGAGAAAAATGCTATACATGCTCATACCCCCTGTGTCGGCTTTATCCCTTAATATTATAGCGATTTCGTTTTTTTAACTATGGGAATTCGCGATGTAAGTCATTTTCAAGCATCTTTCGTTACATTGTCATATCGACACTCATTTTTTCCGAGTCTTATAATTTGAGTTAACTTGAGATGCGAGGTGCCCCATATGAAACCTGCTACAACCTTACAGACGCGGAGTGACTTGAACTTGAGTCCTCATCGAAAAAGCCGCTGGGCCATGCTGAAGCAGCAGAAGTATCTATTCCTGATGATGCTGCCCGGATTGATCTGGGCCATTGTGTTTGCGTATACGCCCATGGTTGGCCTATACATGTCCTTCGTCAATTACCAGCCGACGCTCGGCGGCTTCTGGTCAACCCTGTTCACGAGCGAGTTCGTCGGCCTGGAATGGTTCCGTTACTTTTTCAACAACGGCGATTTCTGGATCGTCATGCGGAATACGCTGGCTTCCACGCTGATCACGCTGCTCTTCTCCTTCCCGATGCCGATCCTGATCGCCATCGCGATTAATGAGATCAAGAACGTGAAATTCAAAAAGACGGTGCAAACCGCCTCCTATCTTCCCTATTTCATATCCTGGGTTATTGCGGCCAACATCATCGTGACCCTCCTCTCCTCGGACGGCGCGATTAACGGCATATTGAAATTCCTACACATCACCGATGAAAGCGTTTTATTCCTGCAGAACGGCAAGTATTTCTGGTGGATCGTCGCGCTCGGCAATACGTGGAAGGATATGGGCTACAGCTCGATCATGTATTTGGCGGCCATCTCGTCGATTAACCAGGAGCTCTATGAAGCGGCCAAGGTCGACGGCGCCAACCGCTTTAAGCAGATCCGGTACATCACCCTGCCCCATCTGAAGCCAACGATTGTCATTTTGCTGATTCTGGCGCTTGGCGGCATCCTGAACGCGGGCTTCGACCAGCACTTCCTGCTCGGCAATGACCTGACGCGGGATTACTCCGACGTCCTGTCCACCTATTCGTTCCGCTATGGTATCCAGAACGGCATGTTCTCCTATGCGGCAGCCGTCGGCATGTTCAGCTCCGTGGTGGCGTTCATCATCGTGGTCATCGTCAACTATACGGCGAAGAAGCTGAACGGGCAGTCCCTATTCTAAACCATAAGGAGGTACATCCATGTTAAGCAAAAAAACCGTGCCCGAGCGTATCTTCGATGCCTCTTTATACCTGTTCCTGACCGGCATCTTTCTCGTGACCTTCTATCCGTTCTGGAACATCCTGGTCATCTCCTTGAACGATGCGACCGATACGATGCGGGGCAACCTGTACTTCTGGCCGCGCGTGCCAACCATCGAGAGCTACCTGACCATCTTCCGGAATCCGGAGATCTGGAGCGCCATCAAAATCACCGTGCTGCGGACCGTCGTCGGGACGGCAGTATCCATCTTCTTCATCACGCTGCTCGCCTACCCGCTCAGCAAGCGCAATCTGCTCGGATGGAAATACTTCTCCTTCTTCTTTGTGTTCACAATGTATTTCGGAGGCGGGCTGATCCCGACGTATATGATCATCAAATCCTTGGGATTGATCGACTCCTTCTGGGTCTACATCTTCCCTGGCTTAATCGGCGTGTTCCTGATGATTCTGGTGCGCACCTTCATGGAGCAGATCCCCGGCGAGATCGAGGAATCCTCCAAAATCGACGGCGCAAACGACCTGCAGACGTTCTTCCGCATCATCATGCCGCTGTGCGTGCCGGTGCTCGCCACGATCGGCCTGTTCCTGGCCATCGGGCACTGGAACTCCTGGTATGACTCCTATGTGTATACCTACAAGCCGGAGCTCAAGACCCTGCAGGCGGTTCTGGTCAAAATCCTCAACCAGTTCCAGACCGCCGGCATGATGTCCGATGCCCAGCAGCTGGCGCAGGGCTCCAAACGGATCCCGGTCTCCAGCGAAAGCATCCGGATGGCGGTGACCATGGTTGCTACGCTGCCGATCATTATGGTGTATCCTTTTGTGCAAAGGTATTTTGTGAAGGGGATTATGATGGGGGCTATTAAGAGTTAGATTATTTGGAAATGAAGAGAGCCCTTATCCGGGAGGGGTAAGGGCTTTTTTGTGTGTAGGCGGATTACTTCACGTTAAATTGAACTGTTTAGTGTTCGCACGCATGAAACGATGCTCCTCCGGCATTCCACTAAAGCCTGGAACAATCCTTTAACTTTCTTTTGTAGGCGTATGATTAACCACTTTCCATTGACCATCCTGGTAGGCTAAGGTTATTTTTGAAGAGAGCCCACCTTCATTTGTACGATACTTACTTACCTCTATAATCACATTATTTTTATCTGACTGCTCTTGCTTTTCAATTTTCAACAGAATCCCTTTAAGCGTGCTTTTTTCAGTGTCATATAAACCTTCATCAATCAATTGTTCGTAGGTAAAATTATAAATCTTCACATTATATTTGCTTTGGAGGTATTCTTCAATGCTTTGCTTATCGGAATCCTTTAAGGGAAGTTGATCATCGAGATCCAGTGAAATGTACTCCATGTTTTCATTAAGAGCTGTATCTGTCGATATTAGTTCATCCAACGCTAAGCTGTAAGGTTCAGCCGACCCGATTTTATCACCTGAATCAGCAACACCATTAGCACAAGCTGATGTTAGAAAAACAGCTGTAACACTGAGTACAAAAAACAGCGACTTGACGTTTATGACAATCACCTCCTTGACATTCTTATCTAAACTAACGCGATCAAAATCAAAAATGTTGCAGTATAAAAGCAGCCCTGGAGGGCTGCTTTTTTATATACTATTAGCTAAATATTACTTTCCTCGCCTTCTGGTAGGAATATTCTTGGAATGTTATGAACCTTGTTATATGTTTCAATCCGATCGATTTCATTTTGAATATTGTTTAAATCAAAGCTGTGCGTATCTGTGTTATTTTCAATAAAGCTTTGAGGGTAGGCTCCAATATTAAACTTTCCTTGGGCCTGTCCCACCAAAAATATCCGAAGTCGTTTTTATCGGGTCTCAATCCTTTGTTACCAGTCAAGAATACCAAGACTTCTTCTCCAACATGAAATGCAGGGGCTGCTTCTTCATCGAGAATATAAATCATTTCGGCTGTTTCTCCGCCATTCACCCGTATTTCCACAGTCTGGCCAGGATCGCCTTTATATACGTTATTAACTTTAACTATTGTATCCGTAACAGGGAAGCCTTCAAAATCGCTTTGCACTTCTTGAGAAATGACAGTTCCAGAGATAACAACATCCGCTTCATTAACAAGTTGAGGACCTGTTTTTTTTCTGAACATAGTTCCTTTTATACTTTCTAGAGAAATTGTTTTTTTTAATTCAGTATTTAAGAATACATA
>NZ_JAVFHM010000329.1:0-871 GCF_041954005.1 Priestia sp. BR_2
TCTTTATGGGTTAGTAAATTTTCGTCTATTGAAGAACTAGAAAATTATCTTTTGATTGCTTACACGGAAGACGGAGACGCTACACCTTCACAATTCGAAAAGGATTTTAACATTGAGTACTTTGACGAAGATTTCAGTGAAGCTCACTATGAGGATGTTGAGGTTCATAAACTTTCACAATTACTAGAAGGTTGTTCGTACGATAATGTAGTTATTCCTAACTTTGTTGAAAAATACGGAGATGCTTTACCTACTAATGCTAATAGTTTGATTTTACTTTACGATTTTGAACATACAAAAAGCAGGGATGACGCCGAAATTAACCGCGTTAAATATGTAGGAAGTGTTCAATATGAATAATTTAGTAAAATGTTTGTAGCTTGTTTACACAATAAATTTATTCACTTATAAAGATTATGAAAAGCAGAAGTTATGAGGAGGTGACGAGCTTGGAAATAGCACATTTAGTCATTATGAAGTCTGTAAAATGGGGAGTGGTTGTCAATGCAATATGTGGAACGGCATTTGGTATTTTATATCTACTCGGAATAATCAACGTTAGCTTATAAGAATCGTAACAACTTAACATGTTGATAAAAAACACTGGATAAAGAACTTTACATACGAGAAATTTATAAATTCAACCAGCCCTAGTATTAGCCATGAACTGGTTGAATTATTTAGTTCCTAGAGGAAAGATTACGGCCACTAGATGGCGCTTTATGTGAAACCATAATTGCTTAAAAAATAATTATGGTTTCTTTTTTGTGATATTTTCCAGTTTCTTATTTCTACATCTATGAAGCTATATGGAAAATTACCTATAAAACAATTTTGTTTTACTACTGTCACGTATACACATCTCCGAGCC
>NZ_JAVFHM010000330.1:0-731 GCF_041954005.1 Priestia sp. BR_2
TTTCTTCTTTTTTTGTATTTTCCAATATCCTGACCATCCTTTAACCAGTATTCGTTACTTAGACGAGAGTTTTTAAAAAAAGTTGTGTTTTTTATACAAAAAATAAAAAAACTCTCTTATTTGAGAGTTTTTAATAAAGATCTTCATACTTTTCCGTATCTGTTTCATAAAATGAAAATATAGATACATTTTTAAAACTTTCACTTACGCGATAGGGTAGTGCGAAATTGCTATGTAAAGATTGCATAACTGGTGCAACCTTTGAGTAAACTAC
Organism: Priestia sp. BR_2; assembly: GCF_041954005.1. NCBI lineage: Bacteria > Bacillati > Bacillota > Bacilli > Caryophanales > Bacillaceae > Priestia > Priestia sp. BR_2. The sequence goes on from NZ_JAVFHM010000330.1 coordinate 275, forward strand.
TTGAGAAGTCTTTCAGGACTCCATTTACAACCTAATATTTATCAGTAGAAAAAGATATCTTTCCTAAAGATGGATTTTTCGCCTTGTAGTTAACATAAAACCCCTTCTAGGAATATAAAAAAGGCTGCCATATATAGCATACCTTTTTTTTCCTTGATGATCTTAATTTTCAGAGTATAACAACGGAATAGCTGGCGGAATTCCTGCCTCTGGTAATACATAAATAAATACGAAAAATAGACATATAAGTACTCCAAATACCGTTACCAATAGGGAGAGAGTAATTTTATCCTTTTTAATAAATCCATATAATCCTAGTAGAGTGCTTAGTATACCTAAAGACAACTCAAATAAAGCTGGTGGATATACAGAATAATGATTTATTATAGATGCTCTCCAAGAATCAAAAACTGTAATGAATAGGACAAAGACAATTTGTAATGCTAAACCTGCATAT
>NZ_JAVFHM010000331.1:0-944 GCF_041954005.1 Priestia sp. BR_2
ACTTTATATATCCCTAACCATTTAAAGATACTTTCCCCTACAAAAGAAGCGAAAAAAGCAAAAACTATGATGGCTAATATATACTTCGGCCATTTAGGGAACCATTGATAAATCATCATATAAAAGAAGGGGATCACAGAAAAGTTAGCAGGTAACCATAAATCTCTTTCTAAATATGTCAGAGTATACGGATAAATCCAGTAACGCAGTGATGTACCCACTTGATCTAGTATAAAAGCAATTCCAGACGTGAATAGTCCAACTAGGCTTATTTCGATTATTCTCCTTTTATCTACCAACATCCACCATAGAAAAAAAGGAAGAATTAAAATTAAAACCATTATCCACCATTGGTAAGTAAATACTACTTCCTCTTTCCAATAATTAAGCCACAGGATTTTTAATTGATCATAATGATGTTCAATTTCTTCAAATTTTTTCATATCTGAATTCCAATCTTTTTTATCTTAGATTCTCCTAACTAGAAAAAATCACCTTAATGAAGAAGATACTCTTTTTTTATTGGAAATAAATTTCTGAAGACCATATAAAAAGGCTGCCTTCGTCGTGAAAATCATTAAAAAGTGATACCTTTTTAGGCGTACCATCGAACCGTACCCAATTCTTTTAAACCAACTCATTAGTACATATACAAAGAATGCATCAAGAGTAAAGTTAATAACCATGAATTTCTTAAAATTCCCATAAGATAACTTAAAAATCCACATAGTTCCTACTAGAAATGGGCCAAAAACAATGGGCATCTCTCCTAGAACTTTGGAATGAAGACTTTGATAAAAATACAACCATGTTTTCTTTCTAGCCAAAAAAAATTCTGCGAGAACAATTAGATTTACACTTAATGAAGAAAGAAAAAATTTCTTTAAAGTTTGCTGCCCTAATAACGAAATAGAAAGCAAAGGACATATTAGTAAAGCTATTAT
>NZ_JAVFHM010000332.1:0-633 GCF_041954005.1 Priestia sp. BR_2
CAACACAAATTTCTGGGGAACTCCAGTTAATACATATTCCCAAGTAAAAGAAGATCCTTATGATCCACAAAGAGTATGGACAAAGCCAGTTCGAAAAAAACAAATTGATTTATCAGACAAAGATTTAAAAAAGCCAGAAGAATGGTGGGACAAGACAAAAGAAACGGATACAGAGATGACAAATCGCATCAAAGCAAAGATGCTAGCTGACGAACTAAAAGGAAAAGATATTAAAATTACAAGCATTTCAAAAATTAATTATTACGCTCCAGACTCAGCTAAGCGTGTAACAAAAGGTGATATCAGTGTTAAATATATAGTGAAAAATGAATTTGATAAAAACGGAAATATTGAAGAAAAGCAGTGGGATTTAATCGGAAGTTCAGCAGGGACGATTAACTATCTTATTACTGAAGGAGGAATACCCAACAAATACGTGACAGACATTGATGATAATGGGACATCTATTGTTATTAAAGGAAAAGGATCTGGACACGGTATAGGCATGAGTCAATTTGGTGCTGATGCAATGGCTACTCAAGGTAAAAATTACAAAGAAATTCTTGATTTCTATTATCCTACAACTCTTTTAGTAAGTAGATATGACACACCTTACCCAAGAGTATATAAAGT
>NZ_JAVFHM010000333.1:0-629 GCF_041954005.1 Priestia sp. BR_2
TCTTTATACTTTGAATAACTAATGAGAAACGTGTTAAGAAATTGATCAATCTTATCATTAATACGCTTCTCTAAGGCATAAAATTCTTCACGACTATTAAATTGATTATTTATTCGATCATATTGATAGAGAAAATGCCACAATGTTCGCCTAATGGCCTGTACCCATTCTAATTTAAAAGCAAGAGTTAAGGCGTGCTCTGCCCAGGCTACGCCTTCTTGTTGAGCGAAAGCAATGAGCTGTTCTTCTTTTTGTTCTACAACGTACAGAGCTAGCTTTTGAGCATTTTTTAAAAGGTCAATATTTCCGGTTTCTAAAATGTCGTTAATTTTAGAGGCTACGTTAACCGCCTCAGATAAGAGCTTATCCTGGAAATTCTGTTTGTTATCTCTAATAAAATCAGTCATTTTCTCTCTCTGATTATAAAACGCTTCCATTTTGAATACGCCTCCTACTTTTTTGCTGATTATCTTTATCCTTAATTAACTCATATCAATAAATGAATTATTATCTATCTTTACTTTCAATCCTTGTATATAAAAAAGTCCTCCTTCCTTGTACTAATGACACTAGACATATTTTTAGAGAAGACTCTCTATATTTTTACCCTCAAAACATATATTTTACAT
>NZ_JAVFHM010000334.1:0-2306 GCF_041954005.1 Priestia sp. BR_2
GCTTTAGGACCTAAAACAAGCAACGTTATTATCGCACTGAGCCTTGTATTTATTCCTTCGATTGCGAGAATTGTTCGTTCAGCTGCGCTTGTTGTAAAAGAAAAAACGTTTATTGAAGCGCTAAAAGCTCAAGGAGCAAGCACACTGCGAATCATTTGTTTTCATATGGCGCCAAACGTCTTATCGCCTTTAATCGTTCAAGTAACATACGTGTTTGCCGTAACGATTTTAACTGAGGCTTCGCTAAGCTTTTTAGGAGCGGGGATTCCTGCGCCGACACCGAGCTTAGGAAATATGCTGTATGACGGAAAGCTTGCAATTTACAACGCGTGGTGGATGACCGTATTTCCGGGTGTATTCATCATTTTAATTGTACTTGGCCTTAATTTATTTGGTGACGGTCTGCGCGACTGGTTAAATCCGAAAAACGTAATGCTGAAGAAAAGGAGGAAAACACGTTGAGTAACGCTCTTTTAAAATTAGAAGACTTACAAGTAACTTTTACAACGTATAGCGGAGAAGTAAAGGCTGTTGACAATGTATCTCTTCAATTAAATAAAGGAGAAGTATTAGGGATTGTCGGTGAATCAGGATCTGGAAAAAGCGTAACCTCCGAATCTATTCTTCAGCTATTAGATGAAGACTTAACAAGCTACGATGGCAAGATTTTGTTCGAAGGAAAAAACTTATTAGACATGTCTTCAAAGCAAATTCAAAAGCTAAGAGGAAACGAAATCTCAATGATTTTCCAAGATCCCATGTCGTCATTAAATCCCGTTATGCCAATTGGAAAACAAATTGCAGAAGTAATTCGTCTGCATCAGAAAGTCTCTAAAAAAGAAGCGCAAGAGAAAGTCGTAGAGCTTTTGAGACTAACTGGCATTCCGTCTCCAAAACAGCGAGCAAAAGAGTATCCGCATGAAATTTCCGGTGGGATGAGGCAGCGCATTATGATTGCGATGGCTTTAGCGTGCGAGCCAAAGCTTCTTATTGCCGATGAACCAACAACGGCTTTAGACGTAACCATTCAAGCGCAAATTCTTGATCTTATGATGGATTTAAAAGATAAGCTCAACATGGGCGTGCTTTTCATCACCCATGATTTAGGCGTTGTTGCTAATATTTGTACAAAAGTAGCCGTGATGTATTTAGGACAAGTAATGGAAGAAACGGACGTCAAAACGCTATTTTCAAAGCCACTTCATCCTTATACAATGGGCTTAATTAAGTCGGTTCCTCACTTAGATGGCGACAGAACACAAGAGCTTTCGTCCATTCCCGGAACGGTTCCGCCGCTTTCAAACGTGCCAGACGGCTGTCGTTTTGCACCAAGATGCCCATTTGCAACCGAAAAATGCCATAAAGAAGTACCTGTTTTAGAGCATGCCGATGATACACATCGCGTTCGATGCTGGCACTATGAAAAAATTCAAGAAGGAGAAGTTGCGTATGTCTAGTGAAGCAAAACAGCAAAGCGTGAAGCCCTTGCTTGAAGTTCGCAACCTGCAAAAATATTATCCGGTTCGTTCTGCTTTAGGGAAAGCGAAAGGCCAAATCAAAGCAGTTCAAGATTTATCTTTTGATATTTATGAAGGCGAAACGTACGGACTAGTAGGTGAATCTGGCTGCGGGAAAAGTACAGCAGGGCGCACGCTTTTAAAATTAGTAGAACCAACGGGCGGAGAAGCACAGTTTAATGGAGAAAGTATTTTCGAATCTAAAGCATCACGCTTAAGAACGATTCGTAAAGATTTACAAATGATTTTCCAAGATCCGCATACTTCTCTTAATCCAAGAAAAAAAATTGGTGCTTCGATTCAAGAAACATTAACAATTCATAATGTAGGGGCAAAAAGCAAACGAAAGAAGCTTGTCATTGAGTTATTAAAAAAGCTTGGATTTAACGAAGAAGATTACAACCGCTATCCGCACGAATTTTCAGGGGGGCAGCGCCAGCGTATAGGCATTGCGCGTTCATTAATTTTAAACCCAAAGCTTATCATTTGTGATGAGCCGGTTTCAGCGCTGGACGTATCCATTCAAGCACAAATCTTAAACTTGCTGCGCGGTTTGCAAAGAGAAATGAAGCTGTCATATCTCTTTATCTCCCACGATTTAAGCGTCGTAAGACATATTGCAGACCGCGTTGGAGTGATGTATTTAGGAAGATTAGTAGAAGAAGGACCAACAGATGAGATTTTTTCAAACCCTCGTCGTCCTTACACAAAACTTCTTTTATCATCTGTCCCGGCAATTCACGAACATGAAAAACGCGAAAAAATTGAGGTTAAAGGTGAAATTCCTTC
>NZ_JAVFHM010000335.1:0-1777 GCF_041954005.1 Priestia sp. BR_2
GGGCAATGAAATGGTACAAATAAAGTATGATACATACTTTTAGTATTGAATCTCCTTCTACTTATGACAGTTTTAAGTAGGAGAATTTTTGTTAATATACTTTAAGTATTTTTATAAAAAATAGAAAACACCATAGTCCTACATAATTAAATGTTGGGTATAATATATCAAAAAATATACATCCACCTTCATATTTTATATGTATACATAAGAACAAAAGATAAAGAACAGATATAAACTTCTGTTCTTTATCTTTTATTTGGATTTCAAGGTTTCTATATGATTTTTGATTACGCTTCATACACAGTAAATATCTTTTAATAACTAAGTCAATATACTCGAATTAATACATTCTTACCAACTTTACTCTACCTGATTGGTAAGAAAAGAAGAACGTGGTCCTTCAAGACATGCATCTATGCGAGCAACTTGATCCTTTGTAAACATTACCATAGTGTCGTCATCTACATAGTCCATATAGTTCATAAACATATCACCATTTGGTCCGTTATTACAAGAGATATGAGGAAAAGGAGGTTTTCCTGTGTTACGGGTTCCCTGATTAGGAGTGTCAGCAATCTCATCAGATTTAGCGCAAACGTCAGGACTTCCCTTCTCATCATCATCAGCCCATATATGAAAAAGATTTAACCAATGTCCGATTTCATGAGTAGCCGTTCTACCTAAATTGAATGGATACTCTGGTATGTCGGCCGTTCCAACTGTACCAAATGCCGTATGGAGGATTACAACACCATCTGTTTTAGGAGGTCCTCCTGGAAATTGGGCATAACCTAAAAGGCCGTCACCAAGTTGACATACCCATATATTTAAATAGCGATCTGCTGGCCAGGCATCTGCACCTCCAGCAGCTTTCGATTTAATAGATTGCTCTAACCCATCAGTGTCAGTGAACTCTGTCTTTGTTGTATGGGTTCTAGTAATACCTGTTGAGGGATCTCCCTCTGGATCCTTTTTAGCTAGATGGAATTCTATTCGTGCGTCGGCCACTAGATCTTTCCATGGAGAAGGCACTTTTGTTATGTCTTTATTTGTTGCTCGAAAATCACGATTTAAAACATCAATTTGACTTTGAATTTGAGCATCCGAGATGTTTTGTTCTTCAGTATTCCATACAACGTGAACAACAACAGGAATTTTAACTATTTCTCTCTCCGTTTGTATGCGCACCCCACTAATAAATTCACTGGTCATAACCTCTATTTCCTCGCGCTTGCGTGCGTATTTATCTGACTGATTCAGCAATTCGTGATGAAGATCCATGGTTCCGCAGGTACGTTTAGTAGGTATATTCGATTCCTTTATGTTAGTACTCATAAATTTAATTCTCCTTTATTGTTTATTGTTACTACTCTCAATTTTAGAACGCTCTAGTCTGTACTCTTCTGATTCATTTAATAATCTGTGATGAAGATCCATTGTCCCACAGGTACGCCTAGTGGGTAGAGTAGCTTTCTCAGTGTGGTGCTCTTCGTCAGATGGTTTTGAACCTTTAAATGAGTCGTGCTGCGTTGTATTCTTAGAGAGATTCGTCATTAGAAATATCCCTTCTTTATCAGTTACCTTTTAATTGCGAAACAATAAAGGCAACATTCATTTTTAAAATATCTAATGCAAGTTCATAATTGATAAGATCGAGGGTATCATTTGATGTATGTTCGTTGTGATTTTCCTCGTCTTTCCCTTCAATTGTAAGCACAGCAGGAATGTTTGCCTGAATAAATGGCACGTGATCACTTGCAAAAGGATTTAAAGA
>NZ_JAVFHM010000336.1:0-6145 GCF_041954005.1 Priestia sp. BR_2
CTCTACGTGGGAAGTAGAGATTGTGATACCGCGTTCGCGCTCTTCTGGAGCTTTGTCGATTTGATCGAAGGACATTGCTGCGCCACCGTAAGTTTTGGACAATACAGATGTAATTGCAGCAGTCAAAGTTGTTTTACCATGGTCAACGTGACCGATAGTACCGATGTTAACATGGGGTTTCGTACGTTCGTATTTAGCCTTTGCCATTTGAACAATTCCTCCTTAAGGGGATTATATATGTTGGGCCGGAAGCGGAGTTAACGGGATGTTTGGTCGCGCCTCCTATCCAGCAGGTAAAACGTTATTATTCTCCGCCTTTGATCTTGGACACAATTTCATCGGAGATATTCTTAGGAACTTCTTCGTAGTGGGAGAGTTCCATGGAGAACACGCCGCGTCCTTGTGTACCGGAGCGAAGGGTAGTGGAGTAACCGAACATTTCGGAAAGAGGCACTTTCGCACGGATAATTTGAGTACCACCACGGGAGTCCATACCTTCGATACGTCCACGGCGGGAGTTCAGCATACCCATTACGTCGCCCATGTATTCCTCAGGCACGGTAACTTCAACTTTCATGATTGGCTCGAGCAGGACAGGCTTACACTTGTCTTTAGCTGCTTTCAGAGCCATGGAACCAGCGATTTTAAACGCCATTTCATTGGAGTCAACATCATGGTACGAACCGTCGACGATGGTTGCTTTAACGTCAACAAGCGGGAAGCCGGCAAGTACACCGTTCTTCATTTGCTCTTCGATACCTTGTTGTGCAGGACCAATGTATTCTCTTGGTACAGAACCACCGACAACCTTGCTGTCGAATTGGTTACCGCTACCAGGTTCCAGAGGTTCGAACTCAACCCATACGTGACCGTATTGACCACGACCACCGGACTGACGAACGAATTTACCTTCAACGCGAGCTGGCGCACGGAATGTTTCGCGGTAAGCTACCTGTGGTTTACCCACGTTGGTTTCTACCTTGAACTCACGACGCATACGGTCGATGATGTTTTCCAAGTTAAGCTCACCCATCCCTGCCAAGATCGTTTGGCCAGTTTCTTCATCGGTATGCGCACGAAGAGTTGGATCCTCTTCCGTCAACTTACCGAGAGCCACGCCCATTTTATCTTGGTCAGCTTTTGTTTTAGGCTCAACTGCGATTTCGATAACCGGATCAGGGAAGTTCATGGACTCCAGGATAACCGGGTTTTTCTCATCACATAGTGTATCACCTGTGCCCGTATCTTTCAAACCTACGGCAGCTGCGATATCTCCGGCGAATACTTCGGAAATTTCTTGACGGCTGTTCGCATGCATTTGAAGGATACGACCAATGCGCTCACGCTTGCCTTTTGTTGCATTCAGTACGTAAGAACCGGATTGCAGTACGCCGGAGTATACGCGGAAGAATGTCAGCTTACCAACGTAAGGGTCGGTTGCGATTTTGAATGCCAAAGCCGAGAACGGCTCGTCATCGGAAGAATGCCGAATAGCTTCGGTTCCGTCTTCAAGGGTACCCTTGATGTCTGGAACGTCAGTTGGAGCCGGCAAATAATCGATTACGGCATCAAGCATCAACTGAACGCCTTTGTTACGGTAAGAAGATCCGCAGATAACCGGGAAGATCTTAACTTCGACAACACCTTTACGCAGAGCAGCTTTCAACTCAGCGATGGTGATTTCTTCACCTTCAAGATATTTCATTGTCAAGTCTTCGTCAAGTTCTGCTACCTTCTCAACCAACTCGTTGCGAAGCTCTTCCACTTGATCCTTGAATTCTGCTGGAATTTCGGTTTCTTCGATATTTTGCCCGAGGTCATCCTTATACATATAAGCTTTTTCCTCGATAATATCGATGATGCCAATGAAATCGTTCTCTGCACCGATCGGAAGCTGAATTGCTACCGCGTTCGCTTGCAGACGCTCTCTCATATCTTTAACTACGTTCAAGTAGTCGGCACCGATAATATCCATTTTGTTTACGTATGCGATCCGCGGAACTCCGTAACGGTCTGCTTGTCTCCAAACAGTCTCCGACTGAGGTTCAACGCCCTCTTTCGCACTGAATACACCTACTGCCCCATCCAATACACGAAGGGAACGTTCAACTTCTACTGTGAAGTCAACGTGCCCCGGGGTGTCGATAATATTAACGCGATGACCCTTCCAAGAAGCGGTAGTCGCAGCGGACGTAATCGTGATACCGCGCTCCTGCTCCTGTTCCATCCAGTCCATGGTAGCTGCACCCTCGTGAACTTCCCCGATTTTGTGCGTACGGCCTGTATAGAACAAAATCCGCTCTGTAGTGGTCGTTTTACCAGCGTCAATATGCGCCATGATCCCGATATTACGTGTATTTTTCAAGGAGAACTCTCTTGTCGCCATGCGAATAGTCTCCCTTCAAAATTTGAAGTATAAATTAGTTGCTGAATCCTACCAACGGTAGTGAGCAAACGCTTTGTTCGCTTCAGCCATTTTGTGCGTGTCTTCGCGTTTCTTAACGGAAGCGCCCGTGTTGTTGGAAGCGTCGATGATCTCAGCCGCCAAACGCTCTTCCATCGTCTTCTCACCGCGGTTGCGGGAGTAGTTTACGAGCCAACGTAATCCAAGGGATGTACGTCTCTCTGGTTTAACTTCGATCGGAACCTGGTAGTTAGCACCGCCGACACGACGAGCTTTAACTTCCAATACTGGCATGATGTTCTTGATAGCTGCTTCAAACACTTCCATCGGATCATTACCAGTACGTTCCTTGATGATGTTGAACGAATTGTAAAGGATGCTTTGAGCAACACCTCTTTTACCATCCAACATGATGCGGTTGATCAGACGAGTTACCAGTTTGCTGTTATACACCGGATCTGGCAGCACGTCTCTTTTAGTTACTGGACCTTTGCGTGGCATGGATATCCCCCTTTCTTCAGTCATGAGTCATGTTAAGAAAACATGAGCATCAATTAGCTTTTTGCTTTCGGACGCTTCGTGCCGTATTTGGAACGAGCTTGCATCCGGTTGTTTACACCAGCGGTATCAAGTGCGCCGCGAACGATATGGTAACGTACACCCGGAAGGTCTTTTACCCGTCCACCGCGAACCAATACAACACTGTGCTCTTGCAAGTTATGTCCGATACCCGGAATGTAAGCCGTCACCTCAATGCGGTTCGTCAAGCGAACACGAGCATATTTACGAAGTGCGGAGTTCGGTTTTTTCGGCGTCATCGTGCCTACACGAGTGCATACACCGCGTTTTTGCGGAGCGCTCAAGTCGGTCTCCTCACGTTTCAAAGCGTTAAAACCTTTTTGAAGAGCTGGAGATTTCGATTTGTAAACTTTAGCTTGACGGCCCTTGCGAACCAGTTGGTTAATTGTTGGCATGCTAGCCACCCCCTTCCCGTATTTATCATTCGATTACGAACCCGTTTAAGTCCACAGACCCAGGCGGTTCATAAAAGAACAAATGAAAAGTTTTTGCCGAGAGAAGTAACGCCTTCTCCAACAAAAACGATTTCTCAAATCATGATTTCAAGACAGCTACCATAGCTGCACCGACTTCAATACCGCATGCTTCTCCAAGCTCTGTCATCGTGGGTACATAGTTGATATGCACGCCATTCTTATCACACTCGGATACGACTTTTGAAATCAAACGCTGGTCGCAATCTTCAGCCACGTAAACCTCAGCGGCCAGACCAGATTCAACGGCCTTCATCGTTTGTTTGGTGCCAATCTTGATGTGTGCATCCTGTAATCCTTTATCATTAGACACAAGTCATTCCTCCAAAAGAACAGGGAACAAAGAAACTATTCACGCACCTTTGCTATATTAGCATCTGCCTTAAACGATGTCAAGCTATTAAATCAGAAAAAAAGAAACATTGGAACAGGGAGATTCATCGTCTTACGACGCGTCATCTCCCCGTCCCCTGACTGTCTCTTAATCTATAGAAGCTGTTTCGAGTTCCTGACTTTCGTCATTCACATCGTCCTGTCCCGCGAACTTCACACTGCGATATCGGTTCATACCGGTTCCCGCAGGGATCAGCTTACCAATGATAACATTCTCTTTCAGACCAAGCAGCTGATCGACTTTACCTTTAATGGCAGCGTCGGTCAACACGCGAGTCGTCTCCTGGAAGGAGGCCGCCGACAAGAACGAATCGGTTTCGAGAGATGCCTTCGTAATACCGAGGAGAACCGGTTTGGCAACCGCTGGTTCTTTCCCGGAAAGAATAGCGTCTTTATTAGCTGTCTCGTATTCATGCATATCCACGAAGGAGCCTGGCAGCAGGTTGGTATCTCCCGCATCCACGATACGGAATTTACGCAGCATCTGTCTGATCATAACTTCAACGTGTTTATCGTTAATTTCTACGCCTTGGTTACGGTATACGCGCTGAACTTCCTGAAGGATGTAGTTCTGCACGCCACGGATACCCTTGATGCGAAGCATCTCCTTCGGATCAATGGAACCATCGGTCAGCTCATCCCCAGCTTCGATGTGCTTGCCTTCGCTTACGCGCAGACGGGAGCCATAGGTAACCGCGTAAACTTTGGTTTCAGCTTCACCTTGAATTTCGATTTCACGACGGTCCTTCGTTTCACGGATCTCTTTAACCACACCGTCGATCTCACTAATGGTTGCTTGACCTTTAGGATTACGGGCTTCAAAGAGCTCCTGGATACGCGGAAGACCTTGCGTAATATCATCACCGGCAACGCCGCCTGTGTGGAATGTACGCATCGTGAGCTGTGTCCCCGGTTCGCCGATAGATTGCGCCGCGATAATACCAACCGCTTCACCAATCTCAACATGCTTACCAGTAGCCAGGTTACGACCGTAACATTTTTTGCAGACGCCATAACGTGCACGGCAGCTCAAGATGGAACGAATTTGAAGCTTCTCGACGCCAGCTGCCACGATTTCTTCAGCTTTGTCGGAGTCAATCAATTCGTTGCGGTTTACGATGATCTCTTTGGTTTCCGGATGACGAACGGTTTCAAATGCATAACGTCCCTCGATACGGTCATAGAGATCCTCGATCACTTCCTTGCCGTCCTGAATACGGCTAACCATAAAGCCTTTATCCGTGCTGCACTCGTCTTCGCGAACGATGACATCCTGGGCCACGTCGACAAGTCGACGAGTCAAGTAACCGGAGTCAGCGGTACGAAGCGCTGTATCGGCAAGACCTTTACGCGCACCGTGCGTGGACAGGAAGTACTCGAGTACCGTCAGTCCTTCACGGAAGTTCGATTTGATCGGGAGTTCGATGATACGGCCCGACGGGTTCGCCATCAGACCCCGCATGCCACCGAGCTGGGTGATCTGCGATTTGTTACCCCGCGCCTTGGAATCCACCATGAGCATGATGGAGTTAAAGCGATCCATCGACTTCATGAGTACATCCGTAATATCGTCTTTGGTCTTGGACCAGATGTCGATAACGCGGTCATAACGTTCTTCGTTCGTGATCAAGCCGCGGCGATATTGGTTCGTTACCACTTTAACCTTCTCGTCGGACTCTTTCAGGATTTCATTCTTCTCGTCAGGTACGATAACGTCGGATACCGCAACGGTTACGCCTGCACGGGTAGAGTATGTGAAACCGATCTGCTTGATTTTATCCAAAATCACAGAGGTTTCCGTTGTATGGTACGTTTCGAAACAGCGTGCAATGATGGAGCCCAGGTATTCCTTGCCAACGGCTCCGCTGACCGGCAGTTCCTGGATCACTTTTTGAATATCTGCACCCTTCTCGTATACGAAATACTTCTCAGGCGTGCCTTGCAGCAGGTTCGTACGAGTCGCTTCATTGATGTACGGGAAGCTGGCAGGGAAAATCTCGTTAAAGATAATCCGGCCGATCGTCGTAATCAAAATCGCATCCTGCTGTTTGTCGGTGAAGCTGGTTTTGCCAAGGGCTTTAACCGGAATCGCTACGCGTGCATGCAGACCGGCTGCTTCACGCTGATAAGCGGAAACCGCTTCGTTCACACTGCCCAGAATCATGCCGGTACCTTTCTCTTCCTTGTTATCCATTGTCAGATAGAAGGAACCCAGTACCATATCCTGAGACGGCGTAACAACCGGCTTACCGTCTTTCGGGTTCAAAATGTTGCCCGATGCCAGCATCAACAGACG
>NZ_JAVFHM010000337.1:0-537 GCF_041954005.1 Priestia sp. BR_2
ACTTGTGTCAAAACAAGTTTTAATAAAAGTAGCAGCGAAGGTTTTGGGATCGTTGATCCACAATAACCGGAGCATTGGTTAAGCTACTAAGAGCACACGGAGGATGCCTAGGCGCTAGGAGCCGAAGAAGGACGTGGCGAAAAACGATACTGCCTCGGGGAGCTGTAAGCAAGCTTCGATCCGGGGATGTCCGAATGGGGAAACCCAGCTGATGTAATAGTCAGTTACCCGTATCTGAATACAGTGGATGCGTGGAGGCATAACCAGGGAAATGAAACATCTAAGGACCTGGAGGAAGAGAAAACAAGAGTGATTCCGTCAGTCGCGGCGAACGAACGCGGAACAGCCTATACCAGAGAGCTTGCCCTCTGGGTTTGTGGGACGTCTCACATGGAGTTACAAAGGAACATATTAGGCGAAGAGGTCTGGAAAGGCCCGCTATAAGAGGTAAAAGCCCTGTAGCCGAAAGTATATGACCTCCGAGACGGATCCCGAGTAGTGCGGGGCACGTGAAACCCCGTATGAATCCAGCAGGAC